>JBOICD010000067.1:0-11371 GCA_050739855.1 Pseudomonas sp. | reverse complement strand
CGCTCACACAGGTACACCAGACCTGTGGGAGCGGGCTTGCCCCGCGATGGGGTTTCATCAATGCGCGAAAATCGATCCTCCCGCCTTGCCCGCCATTTTCTCCGGCTTGATCAGGAACCGCGCCAGTGCTGGCAGCAGCCACAGTGCGCCGAACATGTTCCACAGCAGCATGAAGGTCAGCATCAGGCCCATATCCGCCTGGAACTTGATCGCCGAGAAGATCCAGGTGCACACACCGATAGCCAGGCACAGACCGGTGAACAGCACCGCTTTACCGGTGGACTTGAGGGTCTGGTAGTAGGCCTCCTGCAACGGCAAACCGGCGCGCAGGAAACTTTCCAGGCGGCTGTAGATGTAAATGCCGTAGTCCACACCGATACCGACACCCAGCGCCACCACCGGCAAGGTCGCGACCTTGACGCCGATGCCCATGAAAGCCATCAACGCGTTACCGAGCACCGAGGTCAGCACCAGCGGCAACACGATACACAGGGTCGCGGCAAAGGAGCGGAAGGTGATCATGCACATCACCGCCACACAGATGTACACCAGGATCAGGATGGTCAGCTCGGCCGACTTGATCACTTCGTTGGTGGCCGCCTCGATACCGGCGTTGCCCGCCGCCAGGAGGAACTCCAGGCCTTCCTTGTTGTGGGTATCGGCAAACTCCTGCACCGCCTTGACCGCACGATCGAGGGTCTCGGCCTTGTGGTCGTTGAGGAACACCAGCACCGGCGCCAGCGAGCAGTCGGCGTTGTACAGGCCGTCGGCGCGGGAGATCGAGCTGTTGAGCACATCAGGGTTACGCGACAGGCTTTCCCATTTCAGGTTGCCTTCGTTCATGCCCTTGATCATCTGCTTGGACACAGTGACCAGGGAAATCGCCGACTGCACGCCCGGGGTGTTCTCCATCTTCCACATCAGCTCGTCAATCGGCGCCATGGTCGAGTAGATCGAGCAACCCTCGGTCGGGGTCTTGACCATCACCACCAGCACGTCGGAGCTGGTCGAGTAATTGTTGATGATGAAGCTGTTGTCCTTGTTGTAGCGCGAATCCGGACGCAGTTCCGGCGCGCCCTGGTCGAGGTCGCCGATCTTCAGGTTCTGGCTGTACCAGAGGCCGCCACCGAAGGCCAGCAAGGCCAGGACGATGGACACCGGCGCAACTTTGGCGCTGGCAAAGTTCGACAGCAAGCGCCAGAACGGATGCTCACGAGTCGCGTCCTTCTTGCTGCGCTCGATGGCCTTCTTGCTGATACCGACATAGGAAATCGCCACCGGCAGCAGGATCAGGTTGGTGAACACGATCACCGCCACGCCGATGGAGGCGCCGATGGCCAGCTCGCGGATCACACCGATGTCGATGATCAGCAAGGTGATGAAACCCACGGCGTCGGCCAGAATCGCAATCATCCCCGGCAGGAACAACTGGCGAAAGGTACGCCGGGCGGCGGTCAGGGCGTTCTCGGCCTCGCTCGATTGCAGGGCGATACCGTTGATCTTCTGCACGCCGTGGGAGATACCGATGGCGAAGATCAGGAACGGCACCAGCATCGAATACGGATCGAGCCCGAAGCCCACCGCGTGCATCAGCCCCAGTTGCCAGACCACTGCCACCAGGGTGGTGATCAGCACGGCGATGGTGCTGCGGATACACCAGGTGAACCAGTACAGCAGGATCCAGGTGATCACCAGGGCGATACCGAAGAACATCGCCACCATGACCAGGCCGTCGATCAGGTCACCGACTTTCTTGGCAAAACCAACGATGTGCACCTTCACATTGGGGTTCTGCGCCTGGAACTTGTCGCGGATCTTTTCTTCCAGTTGATGGGAAAACTGCTGGTAGTCGAGCTTGATCAGCTTGCTCTGGTCCTGCGGATCCGGGTAGGACTCCAGCAGCGGCACGTCAATGATGCTCGACTTGAAGTTGTTACCCACCAGCCGCCCGACCTGCCCGGACTTGAGCACGTTGTTGCGCAGCTGATCGAGGCTGTCGGCCGAGCCGTCGTAGGTATTGGGGATGACTTCACCACCGGCGAAGCCCTCTTCGGTTACCTCGGTCCAGCGTACGCTGGGACTCCACAGCGACTTGAGCCCGGAGCGGTCGACACCGGGAATGTAGAAGACCTCGTCGTGAATCTGGCGCAAGGTCTCCATGTAGTCCTTGCTGAAGATATCGCCATCGGTGGCTTCCACCGAGATACGCACGGTATTGCCGAGGTTGGCCAGGTCGTTGCGGTGTTCGAGCATCTTCTCGATGAAGGGGTGCTCAAGCGGAATCATCTTCTCGAAGCTGGTCGAAGGACGGATCTGCGTGGCCTGCCAGAACAGGAACACACTGACCAACAGGCAGATGAGGATCACCACCGGACGGTTGTTGAAGATCAGGCGTTCAAGCAACGTCGCCTTGTCCTGATGGTGTTGCTGCTGATTCATGTTGAACTGCTCCTGCTGGCTCATGGCTGCACTCCTTCGGCACCCTGGGCGGTGGCCAGGTGCACGCCACCCTGGCCAACCAGCACCAGGCCTTCACCGTTTCTGCCGCTGACGCCCGCCAGGGCGATGCGATCTGCGCGGTTGTAAACGCTGAAAGTCTGGCCGTCGTCACTGCTACGCAGGACGCTGCCACCATTGCCGACCAACACCAGGCTGCCATCATCGAGAAGCGTAGCGCTTGCCAGGCCAAATTCGAGGGCACCACGGGCGGCTTTCAATTCGATCTGCTGCCAGCTGTCGCCGAAATCCGTGGAGCGGTAGAGGTTGCCGCGCAACCCATAAGCCAGCAGTGTGCGTGGCTGGGCAGTGCCGATCACGCCGAACAGCGAACCCTGGTAAGGGCCTTCGAGTTTCTGCCAGGTCTGGCCGTCGTCGCTGGAGCGGAACATGCTGCCCTGCTCACCGACGATAAACAGGCCGGCGTCTTTCACTTGCGCGATGCCATTGAGGTGAAACTGGTCTTCGTTGTCCAGGCGATCGGCAACGTCGTTCCACTGCTTGCCACCGTCAGTGGTTTCCAGCAATGCACCGTAGGCGCCCACGGCAAAGCCGTGCTCGGCGTCCTTGAACCAGACGTCCAGCAGCGGCGCTTCGCGTTGCAGGTCTTCGAATTGCTTGGTCCAGGTTACGCCGCCATCTGCACTGACGAGAATCTGCGCATCATGGCCAACAGCCCAGCCGTGCTTGTCATCGACAAAATACACCGCCGTGAGCAATTGCCGGGTCGGCACCTTGGATTGGGTCCAGGACTTGCCCTGGTCATCGGAGAAGAGAATATGACCGCGATCGCCAACAGCGACCAGGCGTGCACCTGCACGGGTCACGTCGAGCAACAGGCTTTTTTCGGCTCTGGCCGATTCGGTGGAGTAAACCTGCGCTTCGGTCGCTGCTGCCTCGACCGTGCTGGCCAACAGCCCCATTGCCAACACCAGCACTGCGCTGGCGGCCAATACCCCTGGTCGTGCGCGCGCTGCGCAACCGGGACCTGCCATGTACGGCTCGGTCATAGATCTGTCCCCCGATTATTGTTATTTGGGTCAATCTATTTGCAGGTGCTGGCAGAAACCGTGTTCCAGAGCCCCGCAAATGCTGAAAGCCATCCTATCGGGGATTGTGAAGGGCTGACAACGAACGGGACGTTATCTTTTGTTAAGCGGGGATTTTGCGGGAAAGGCATCGCGAGGCAAGCCCGCTCCCACAGGTGTATCTGAACCTGTGGGAGCGGGCTTGCCCCGCGATCAGGCCATCAAGCCAGGCTCTTGCTCACCACTTCGTACACATCGCTGGACAGCGAACCCGATGCCAGAATGCGCTCCAGTTCGGCCTTCATCAGCGCCTGACGGGCCGCATCGTACTTGCGCCAGCGAGTCAGCGGCGCCAGCTGGCGCGAGGCGATCTGCGGGTTGAGGGCGTTGAGTTCGATCACAAGGTCCGCCAGGAAGCGATAGCCGGAGCCATCGGCCGCATGGAAGTTGACCAGGTTCTGTCCGGCAAACGCGCCGATCAGGGCGCGCACCTTGTTCGGGTTCTTCATCGTGAACGCCGGATGCTGCATCAGCGCCTTGACCCGTGCCAGGCCACCCGGCAGGGTGCTGGCCGCCTGTACGCTGAACCATTGGTCCATGACCAGCGGGTTGTCCTTGAAGTTTTCGGCGAAGACTTCCAGCGCCTTGCCCCGCTCGGCTTCGAACGGCGAGTTGACCAGCACAGCCAGCGCGGTAAGACGCTCGGTCATGTTGTCACAGGCGTCGAACTGCTCCAGGGTTGCGGCCAGTAATTCAGGCTTGCCACTGAGCATCAGGTACGACAGAACGATGTTCTGCAGGCTGCGGCGGGCGAAATGCTCGGCCTCGGCAACATACTCAGTGCCCCGCGATACACCACGATTAGCCTGGTAGCGTGAATTCAGGGCGTCGAACAACTGATCGGCGATCTGCTTGCGGGCGAACTCACGGGCCGCGTGAATGGCATCGACATCCGCCACTTCGCTGATTTCGGTGAGGTAGGCCTCGCTTGGCAGCGAGAGCATCTCGGCGACCATGGCCTGGTCCAGCTGCTCGTTGGCCAGTACTGTGCCCAACGCCGTGACCAGACGCTGGTCGAGCACCAGTGCACTACCCTGCTGATGCTGGGCGATCAGCTCCTGCAGCACCTGCACCGACAACTGCTGGCCGGCTTCCCAACGGTTGAAGCCGTCGCTGTCATGCTGCATGAGGAACATCAGCTGATCGCGATCGTAGGGGAAGCTCAGCTTCACCGGCGCACTGAAGCCGCGCAGCAGCGACGGCAGCGGCTTGGCGGCAACGTCGACGAAGGTGAAAGTCTGCTCGGCCTCGGTCACCGACAGTACGCGCGAGGTGCCGACAGCCGCCGCTTCACCTTGCAGACGCAGGGCGATGTCGTTGCCCTGGGCATCGAGCAAGCCGAGTTCGACCGGGATCACGAACGGCTTCTTCTCGACCTTATCCGGGGTCGCCGGGTAGCTCTGGCGGAAGGTCAGACTGTAGGTCTGCGCAGCGCTGTCGTAAACCTCGCTGACTGACAGACGCGGGGTACCGGCCTGGCTGTACCAGCGCTTGAACTGGGTCAGGTCGACACCATTGGCATCTTCCATGGCCTTGATGAAGTCGTCGCAGGTCACGGCCTGGCCGTCGTGGCGCTCGAAGTAGAGGTCGCTGCCTTTGCGGAAACCTTCGGCCCCCAGCAAGGTACGCACCATGCGCACCACTTCCGAGCCCTTCTCGTAGACGGTCAGGGTGTAGAAGTTGGAGATCTCGATGAAGCTGTCCGGGCGCACGGCATGGGCCATGGGGCCGGCATCTTCGGCGAACTGGTGGGTGCGCAGGTAAGCCACGTCCTCGATACGCTTGACCGTGCGCGAGTTCATGTCGGCACTGAACTCCGAATCGCGGAATACCGTAAAGCCTTCCTTGAGCGACAGCTGGAACCAGTCGCGGCAGGTCACGCGGTTGCCCGACCAGTTGTGGAAGTATTCGTGGGCCACCACCGCCTCGACCCGCTGGTGCGCGGCATCGGTCGCGGTTTCCGCGCGGGCCAGCACGCAACTGGAGTTGAAGATGTTCAGGCCCTTGTTTTCCATGGCGCCCATGTTGAAGTCGTTGACCGCGACGATCATGAAGATATCCAGGTCGTACTCGCGGCCATAGACCTCTTCGTCCCAGCGCATGGACTTCTTCAGGCTGCTCATGGCGTGCTGGCATTTGTCGATGTTTTCCGGCTCGACATAGATGCGCAGGGTCACGTCACGGCCCGACTGGCGGGTGAACTTGTCTTCGACACACCACAGGTCACCGGCCACCAGGGCAAACAGGTAGGCCGGTTTCATGAACGGGTCTTCCCAGGTCGCCCAGTGCCGGCCATCGTCCTGCGGCCCGCTGCCGACCGGGTTGCCGTTGGACAGCAACACCGGATAGCGATGCTGTTCGGCGATCACCGTGGTGGTGAATTTGCTCATCACATCCGGGCGGTCGAGGTAGTAGGTGATCTTGCGGAAGCCCTCGGCCTCGCACTGGGTGCAGAACATGCTGCCGGACTTGTACAGGCCTTCCAGCGCGGTGTTGCTTTCCGGGTGGATCCTCACGCTGGTGTCGAGGGTGAAGGTCGCGGCCTTGGGCTGCACGGTCAGGTGACTGTCGTCAAGCTGGTAGTCGCCAGCACTCAGGGCCTGGTCGTCCAGCGCAACGCTGAGCAGTTCCAGTTGCTGGCCATCGAGCACCAGCGGCGGCAAGCCGGCGCCACGGGCGGGGTTGCGGCGCATGACCAGCTGCGCGTGGACCAGGCTGTGGTCCTCGAACAGTTCGAAGGTCAGGTGCGTCTCGTCGATCAGGTACTCGGGCGCCTGATAGTCCTTGAGGTAGATCACTTGCGGCTGTTCGGTACGCATGTGGCGGTCCTTTTTACTGATGCACGGCGAGCTGGTACGCCGTGTACTTGCGAATATTGATCACACCGGTATCGAAGATCAGGTACTGGCCCTTGATGCCCAGCAGCGTACCTTCAGCCACCGGGTTCTTGTCCAGGTTGAAGCTGACGATCTTGCTCGGGTAGGCCTCGACCGGGTAGCGGATTTCCAGGACTTCGGCGTCGCTCAGCGGCTGGATGGCCTGCAGGCCGAAGCGCGCTTGCAAGGCACGGAAGCCCTCGGCACAACTGTCGAACAGCTGATCGCGCACCGCCAGCAGGTCGACCGCCTCGGCATCGCCCTTGAGCAGCGCCCGCCAGTTGGTACGGTCAGCCACCTGGCTGCGGAACAGGTCTTCAACCAGCCCCGACTGCTGGCGGGTGGCGACCCGCACGATCGGCAAGGCCTGGCTGGCGCCCTGATCAAGCCAGCGGGTGGGCAGCTGGCTGGCACGGGTGATACCGACCTTGATGCCCGAGGAGTTGGCCAGGTACACCACATGATCGGTCATGCAGAACTGCTCGCCCCAGGCCGGTTCGCGGCAGGTGCCCTGGTCGTAATGGCATTTTTCCGGGGCCATGATACAAACATCGCACTGGGCCAGCTTGGTCATGCACGGATAGCAGTATCCCTGACTGAAGCTGGTCTTGGTCTTGCGCCCACAATGGCTGCAATGGATGGCACCGAGGTATTCCAGGCGCAGGGTCTTGCCGATCAACGGATTGACCGGTACTTCCTGCTCGCCCAGACGAAAAGCGTACTGCACCACAGGCGCGTCGAGACGCGCCGACATTTTACTGATGGAGCCGCGGCCAAGTTCGATCAATGGAGCGCATCCGACTTGAACAGGATGTTCGCTACCGGCGCCGACTTCGAGCTGCATTCTTGCGGGCCCATGTAGCCGGTACGCTGCTCTTCAGGCAGGTTCTGCACTTCCCAGGCAATCACGGCCTGCAGCGACAGTTCTTTCTGCTCGGTGGTGAGCTTGCGCCCATCCGCCCATTTGCCCAGTTCCACGGCCAGTTTCAGGCTCTGGTAGATTTCCGGGGTGATGTTCTCGATCATTTGCGCAAAAGTGGACATAGCGTCTCCCAAATCAAGCCGTCAGTTTACGCCGGGCCAGCGCCCCGCCCAAGAGCCCGCTGAGGCAACCGACCAACAACCCGCCGACGTGAGCGGCGTTGGCGATCTGACCGAAGCCCAGCAGGCTGACCAGTCCGGACAGGCACAGCAGCAGCCAGGCCAGCATCATTACCAGAACCCCGCGCGGCATGCGATAGGCCGGGTTGGGCGCCAGCCACTGGTACAGCCAGACATGCCCGAGCAAGCCGTAGAGCACCCCCGACAGGCCACCGAACAGGCTCGGCCCGCCGAACAGGTACTGCGCGGCATTGGATACCAGGCTGAACAGCAAGGTCAGGCTGAGCAATGACCAGGGCCCCTGGCGCAGCTCGATACGTCGGCCCAGTTCCCAGTACCACAGGGCGTTCATGGCCAGGTGAAGGATGCCGAAATGCACCAGCATCGGCGTGAACAGGCGCCACCATTGGCCGTCGGCCAGGCTCGCGGCCAGCGGAGTGAAGTACAGGTAGTCGCCCTGTACGCGAAAATCGAGAAAAGTCAGCCAGCTCAGGGTGGCAAAGTTGTCACCAAGGCCGGTCAGGCCGGCGACGATCAGGCACAGCAACAACACCACTGCCGTGGCCTTGCTGGCGCGCAGCTGTTCGGCGAGTCCCGGTCGCGCTGGCGGCTTCAGGGCGGCCTCGGCAGGCAGCTGGAAATCGGCATCACCCTCGGGAAAGCGCTGGTATAGCTCGCGCACGTCCTCAGCAAGGTTTTCCGCCACCCACAGCACTTGGTCACCGCCCTCCTCGCTGACCCGGTGCGGTACCTGCAAACGCCGCAGCAGGCCGACAAAGCCGCTGAGGTCGGTGTTCAAAGGCATGCGTAACACCACCACTGCAGTCATTGGTTGGCCTCCGGCCGGTCGACATCAACCCAGACGAACTTGCGCGGGTCGATTCGGGTTTCATCATCGAGACGGTAAGCGACCAGTTTGCCGTACAGCACCGCACTGTAATCCAGGCAGGCCAGGTTGGAACGGATCGGTGCCGGTTTGCCGCTGCGCCAGTAATGGCCGACGAACAGCATCGGTTCATCTTCGCCGTATCGCAGCAAGGCATTCTTCTGGCTGTGGCTCAATGGCGTACTGGCGACATTTTCAGGCAAGGCGTCGGGCTGGAAGACGATATCGCCGTAGGTCTGCGGGTCCTCTTCCCAGAACTTGGTGCGGAAGAAGGCGCGGGTCAGGCCGTCGCCGCCGGTCAGGGTCAAACCGTCCGGCAGGCGCATGTCAGTGCCACGCAGCAAACGGTTGCAGACCGTTGCGGCAAAACTGTCGGACACCCCTGAGGCCTGGATGAAATGCTCATCGATGCAGCCATCGGGATGCTGCTGGCGCAACGGCTCGATCAGCCCTGGGTCCCAGCAGGCGTGGACCAGGCGGAAGCGTCCGGCATCGAGAAACAGCGGCAACTCGTAGAACCATTCGAGAAAATCATGCCAGTCGCCCGGATGCTGCTCGAACTGGGTCAGGGTTTCATAGATCAGGCGGCCGTGGCGCGGCGTGTGCTCACGCACGAACTGCTTGCCCGTCTCGGGCAAGGCCGGGGTGTTCCAGCCCAGGGCGTTGTACTCATGATTGCCCATGATGCAGCGGGCCTGGCCGGCATCGACCATGTCGTGGACGATATGCAGCGCCTCGCGAATCCGCGGGCCACGGTCGATGATGTCGCCGAGGAACAGTGCCTGGCGCTGGGCATGGCGCCAGACCCCACCCTGGCGTTTGTAGCCGAGGGCATCGAGCAGGCGTTCGAGGGTGTGCGCACAGCCGTGCACGTCACCAATCAGGTCGTAACTACGGGCTGGATCGAGCATCACTCGCCTCCACCACCCAGGCGGCTGCCCCAACCGAGTTTGGTCCGGCAGACCTCGTAGTAATTGTGATCCAGCGGATGGATCAGGCGCAGTTTCTGCGGCTTCTTGTTCACCGTGATGGTGTCGCCGGGGGCGCAGGTGAAGTGGTTCTGACCGTCACAGGAAATCTGCGGGTAGATCTGCAGGTCCTTGGACACCACGATCTTCAGCTCACTGTTGCCGTCGACCACGATCGGCCGCCCGGACAGGGTGTGCGGGTACATCGGCACAATGACGATGGCATCGAGTTTCGGGTGCATGATCGGCCCGCCCGCCGACAGCGCATAGGCGGTCGAACCGGTCGGGGTGGCGACGATCAGGCCGTCGGCCTTCTGGCTGCAGACGAACTGGCCATCGATGTAGATCTCGAACTCGATCATCCGCGTCGACTTGCCCGGGTGCAGCACCACATCATTGAGCGCATCGCCCTGGCCAATGGCTTCGGCATGCCGACGTACTTCGGCCTGGAGCAGGAAGCGGTTTTCCACCAGGTAATGGCCGTCGAGTACTTCCGCGACCTTCACTTCCAGCTCGTCCGGGCGGATATCGGTGAGAAAGCCCAGGCTGCCACGGTTGATGCCCAGCACCGGTGTGTTGTGCTTGGCCAGGGCACGGGCGGCGCCGAGCAGGCTGCCATCGCCGCCAACGACGATGACCAGGTCACAGACCTCACCCAGCAGCTTGCGCGAAGAGGTCTGCAGGCCGTGGCCGGGCAGGACTTCGGCGATCGTGTCTTCGAGGATGACGTGCAGATGCCGTTCCAGCAGGAATTTTTTCAGTCGGCGAATAGTATCGAGCACCTGCGAGCTACCGAGGCGGCCGATGATACCGATATTGCGAAATTGCTCCATGGGGCTCCTGCTAGGCGCTACAGCGGGTAAAGAGGCGGGACTCGCCAAAGAGTCGATTATGGGCGAAAGCGCCGGGTAGCGGCAAACACTGGAGAAAATCGCCAAGGCCCAGGGCTTAGGGCTATGCTCGCTGGATGAACCCTTTTCCCGGCCTGATCGACCTGCCCCGCCAGTTGCGCCAGCCCCAGGTGCGCGACCTGGCCTGGGTCATCCTCGCGCCGCCGATGCTGCGCGACACGCCCTGGCCCCAGCGTCACCCGCTGGCCGCCAGCGAGTGGGTCGCGCATCCCGAACGCCTGCAACAGTGGTTACATGCACTGGATCGCGACTGCAGCGCGCTGGACCACTGGCTGAATCAAGCCACCACCCGGCGCCTGGGTCTGTACTACGAACGTCTCTGGCAGTTTGCCTTGCAGCAGGCCCCAGGGGTCGAGCTGCTGGCCGCCAATCTGCCGATCCGTACCGGTGGCCACACCTTGGGCGAGCTGGATATTCTGCTGCGCGATGCGCAAGGCGTGCACCACCAGGAACTGGCCATCAAGCTTTATCTGGGGCCACCGGGCGGCGATGGCCAGGACCCGGCGCACTGGCTGGGCCCAGGCTGCCATGACCGCCTGGACCGCAAGCTTGCGCACCTGGCCGATCACCAATTGCCGATTTCCGCCCGGGCAGAAAGCCGCGAAGCCCTGGCAGCGCTGGATATCGAGCAGTTCAGTGCCCAACTCTGGCTTGCGGGTTACCTGTTCTACCCTTGGCCCGGCCATGCCGACTCGCCCCGCGGCTCCCATCCCCAACACTTGCGCGGGCAGTGGTTGCATCAGCGGGACTGGTCGGCCTTTGCCGAACGAAGCCTCGATGGATGCTGGCAGCCGTTGCCGCGACAGGCCTGGCTGGCACCGGCCCGGTGTGTGGCTGAGGAGTGCTGGAGTCAGGAACGCTTGAGCGCCTGGTTGCAGGCGCTTGATCCACTGGCGCCGGCACAGTTGCTGGTGCGTTTGGTGGAAGGTGTAGACGGGGATTGGGGGGAAGTACAGCGGGTGTTTTTGGTCTCCGATGTGTGGCCCAACCTGCCGGGGTGACTGTAGTTGATCGCGGGGCAAGCCCGCTCCCACCGGTTCTGCAC
>JBOICD010000066.1:0-11544 GCA_050739855.1 Pseudomonas sp. | reverse complement strand
CCACCGCGCAGATCTTCTACAAGACGCCTTTACCGATCAGCACACCCTCAACTTTCTGCCCATACAGGTTGACGCCATCATTGGCGTGGTATTTGACCCGTGTCTTCTCGATCGAGCCCTCCACCAGCCGCGGGTCCTGCGGGCGCTCATGACGGTTGATGAAGGCGGCGACATCCCAGGCCTGCTGATCGCTCAGGCTGCCAGGCTTGCCCAGCGGCATGTTGTATTTGATAAAAGACGCCGCCGTGTTGATCCGGTGCATGCCCGCGCCCCAGTTGTACGAGTCCTTGCCCCAGAGTGGCGGCATCACGTAGTCCTGCGCGACTTTCTGTCCCTGCCCTTCGGCACCGTGACAGATCGCGCACTGCTGCTGATACACCTGCTCTCCACGTTTGAAGTCATACCCCTGCGCCGGCTGCGCCACCTCGGGATAGCCACGGCCCGGGGTTTCCACACCTATCGGCGCCTTGCTCGCCAACCAGTAGGCATACACCGACAACGCCGTCATTTGCGCGCTGTCCGCGGCCGGCGGCGTACCGTTCATGCTGAACTGGAAGCAGCCCTGGATGCGCTCGGCAAAGGTGTTGACCTTGTCGTTTTTCTTGCGATACGCCGGGTACATGGGATACGCGCCCCAAAGCGGCGCCGAATTGCCGAGGCGCCCCTGATCCAGGTGACAGTTACTGCAATTGAGGCCATTACCGACCTTGTCCGGCATCAAGCGCTTGGTGTCGACGAACAGCGCATGGCCTTCGCGGACCATCTTGCCGAAGGCGTTGTCGGGCAACTCACTTTCCGCTGGCGGAACAAAACCGGAGGCGCTGCCTGCCGCTGGCACCTTGAGCTGCGACTGGTCTTCCATGGCAATGGGTGCTGCGTGGGCGCTCCCCAGGGCCAAGGCCAGGGCTGCGAACATAAGGGGCTTCATGGCTTGACCTCCTGGCTGGCGGGGCCGGCAAAGTAATCGGCCACTGCCTTGATTTCCTCATCGTTCATGGCCTTGGCGACGCCCACCATCAGCTGGTTAGGGTCGTTGCTGCGACTGCCATCGCGCCAGGCATTGAGTTGCGCCACCAGGTAGGCGGCAGGCTGATGAGCCAATGGCGGAAAATGCTCGCCCACCCCGACACCGCCGGGGCCATGGCATTGCACACAGCCGGGGATCTGGCGATTCCAGTCACCGTACAAGGCCAGTTTCTGCGTGCTGTCAGCGGCCATCTGTTGCCTGCGGGTGTCTGCCACCGGCTCGCTTGGCATGGCTGCCAGGGTGCTGGTCACTGCCTGGATTTCCTCATCACTGAGGGCTTTGGCCAGGGGCTCCATGATCGGGTTCTTGCGACTGCCACTGCGAAAATCGTGCAGTTGCTTGCTCAGGTAAGCCGCCGGCAACCCGGCAAGGCGCGGGAAACCGGCCGCGGCCATGCCCTTGCCGTCGACACCATGACAGCCCAGACAGGCCATTGCGGCAGGGTTCTGCCCGCCCTGGCTGAAGATTTTCTGACCGTCTGCGGCGTTGACGGCGGTGACTGAAAACAGCAGCAGGCTACTCATCAGGATTCGATCCAGTGGGATCATCACGGACTCCATTCTTTTGTTATAAGCTTAGGCTTATTTTTCATAAGCCTATGGATAGTAGGCCTATCCGCCGTCAGCGACAACGTTGAACGGGAGGAGAAAATGGCAAATCGCCAGCTGAATCGATTAGCTCATGCCGCCAGGGTTACCGCTCATCAGCCAGGCACATCGGTTGCGCCAACCCTGTCGAATCCGCCCACGCCCGGACGACCATGAGTACATTCCCCCCGCAGGAGCGTAACCATGGACAACTACCGCAATCCGCAAGTGGTTTCCCGCAGCGAATGGCTCAGTGCCCGCCGACAGTTGCTGCTGCATGAAAAGGCCCTGACCCATCAACGCGACGAACTCAGCAGAGCCCGCCGGGCACTGCCCTGGGTACGGATCGAGCAGCACTACAGCTTCGAAGGCCCGCACGGGCACCTGAGCCTGGCCGACCTGTTCGCCGGCCGCAGTCAGCTGCTGGTCTATCACTTCATGTTCGACGAAGGCTGGAGCGAAGGCTGTAGCGGCTGCTCGTTTCTGGCCGACCACTTCGATGGCGCCAACGTGCACCTGGCCCACCACGATGTCTCGCTGGTGGCGGTGTCGCGGGCGCCGTTTGCCCAGTTCCAGGCGTTCAAGCAACGCATGGGCTGGAAATTTCCCTGGGTTTCGTCCCACGCCAGCCCCTTCAACCGGGAATTCGGCGTCAGCGTCAGCGACGACGGCAGCAGCCAGTACAACTACGAACCTTACTCGGGTAACGAAACCGAACTGCCCGGCTTGAGCGTGTTCTATCGCGATGCCGACGGCACGATCTTCCACACCTACTCAAGCTATGCCCGAGGCCTGGACATCCTCGTCGGCGCGTACAACTTCCTCGACCTGATGCCCAAGGGCCGCAACGAAGAAGGCACCATGGACTGGGTGCGCCATCACGACCGCTATGAGGGCACAGATGCCGACAAGTCCCCTTGCTGCCACGAGTAAACAGGGCTCAGAAGTACTTGAGCCAGGCCACATCCCGACGTCGCTGTTTCAGCGCCGCGAACCAGCGCGTCGGGTAATACAGGATCATCGCCAACAGCAGGCTGCACAGCCAGACACTGGCGAGCTGATCGAAACCGAAGTAATCGCCCTGGTTCAGCCCCCACAGCGCCGCCGCTATCAGGTACAGGGCCTTGAGCAGGTACAGGTGCAGCAAGTAGAAGAACATCGGCGCAGCGCCGAACAGTGCCAGTAACGGCACCCAGGGTCGGGCTTGATGACGTTCCAGCAGGGCCAGCAGCACCAGGCACATGCCCAGGGTGGGCAGCAGGAACATCAGCGACGGCGGATACTTGCGCGCACTGAGAAAGCTCATGCTGGTGCGCAGGGCATCCCCGGTGGCGAGCCATGGCTGTTCGCCATAGACATTCAGGTAGCGGATGGCGACGAACGCCAACAGCAGCGCGATTCCCCAGGTCATCAACAACCTCAGCCGTCGTGCCGGGGGCATGCCTTGGGCAAACCAGGGACCTGCACCCCAGCCCAGCAGGATGACGCCGATCCATGGCAGCACCGGGTACGTGGTGCGGGCCCGGGTGACGCCGCCCAGGTCGATGAATTCACGCTGGTGCAGGATCGCCCAAGGTACAAACCAGGGTGATTCATGGCTCAGCACCCATGGATCAAGCAGGTTGTGCCCGGCCACGATCAAGGCGCCAACGCCCAGCAACACCCCGCGCGGCAAATACAGCGCGCCGGCCAGGACGATCATGCACAGGCCGATGCACCAGATCACCTGCAGCCACAGCGTTTGCGGCAACAAGGTAGCGTTCCAGGCCAGGTTGACCAGGGTCAGCTCCAGCAGCACCAGGAACAGTCCGCGCTTGAGCAGGAACAGCGAGGTGTCCCGGCGGCTGTGCTTCTGGCTGTAGAGCCAGGCAGACAGCCCGGTCAGAAAGATGAACACCGGCGCGCACAGGGCACTGAGCAGGCGGGTGAAAAACAGCTCGGGGGCAACGCTCAGGGCATCCATCGGATCACTGACCTGGCGGTGCAGAAAGAAGGTTTCGCGCACATGGTCGAGTAGCATGAACAGCATCACCAGGCCACGCAGGGCGTCGATCGATTGCAGGCGGGAGTGGCTGGCGGACATGGGTGGCTCACTACAAAAAATAACGGTATAACATAACACAATTATCGCGGGGCAAGCCCGCTCCTACAGGTTTCTAATCACCCTGTGGGTGCGGGCTTGCCCCGCGAATTACCGACTCAGACACGTGCCGCGTAACGCTGTGCCAGCACCGCACAGACCATCAGTTGAATCTGATGGAAGATCATCAACGGCAGGATCATCTCGCCGATGCGGCCACCGACGAACAACACCTGGGCCATCGGCACACCGGTGGCCATGCTCTTTTTCGAGCCGGCAAACAGTGAAGCAGGTCGCATCGAAGATCTCCGGCCAGACCACCGTCTGGCGCGCCTGGCTCGGTTTCAATGCCAGCCATAGCCTCGGCGCCATGCTGTTTGGCCTGATCTATGGCTACCTGGCCCTGGCGGCGCCGCAGGCGTTACTGCAAGACGGTTTTCTGCTCGCTCTGGGCTTGCTGTACCTGGCCAGCATGACGCTGCTTGCACGACGCTATTGGTTCAACATCCCGCTGATTGGCATCAGCTTGGCGCTGGCGCTGTTTCTTGCGGCCATCATCCTGCAAGCGATGCCGCTCTAAGGGGTTCCAGTTCGGCTGCCGAGGCGCTACATAACCAGGCCTTGAACGCCAGCATCGCCGTGGTCTCGGCCCGCGATTGCAGGCGCGTCAACCAGTAACCACCGGTGCTGATGCTGACCGCGAACGGCTGGCGAATGGCATCACTGTCCAACAGCCGTGCGAACATCAGGGGCGGCGCCAGGGCGACGCCGACACCTTGTTGCGCGGCCTCCATCATCCCCAGCGAAGAGTCGAAGACCACTGTGCGCGCCGGTTGTACAGGGTCAGGCACACCCGCAGCAATGAGCCATTGGCTCCACTCATCGGCACGGTAGGAGCGCAGCAAAGTCTGTTGCAGCACCTGCGCCGGTAACTGCAACTGCGCAGCGATCTGCGGCGTACAAAGCACCGACAGCGGTGCTTCGAACAACGGCACTGCCTCGATACCGTGCCAGGCGCCACTGCCGAAACGGATCGCATAGTCGAGCCCTTCGGCGGCGACATCCACGCGGTTGTTGTTGGTAGACAGACGCAGATCGATAAAGGGGTGCCGGGCCTGGAAATCCGCCAGACGCGGCAGCAACCAGCCGACGGCAAATGTACCCACGGCCCCTACCGACAGCACTTCCCGATAGTGCCCACCTTCAAAGCGGTCCAGCACTTGGGCGATGCGGTCAAAACAGTCGCGCAGCACCGGCAGCAGGGTTTCCCCCTCGCGGGTCAGCATCAGGCCGCGGGGCAGGCGCTTGAACAGCGTAACCTTAAGCTGGGCTTCGAGGCTTTTGACCTGATGGCTGACGGCGGCCTGGGTCACGCACAGCTCGATCGCTGCCCGGGTGAAACTCAGGTGCCGCGCCGAGGCTTCGAAGGCCCGCAAAGCATTCAGCGGCAGATGAGGCCGGATCATTCAGACTCCATAATTTTTCTAATGGCTACTGTGAAATATCATCGCTTGTCGCTGATCGGCAAAGCACCTAGATTGGCGCTCCTGCTGCAGCCAGGCTCACCACCCTCCACACTTATGGAACCTTGCCCGATGATGCACCATAAAACCAAGGTCAAGCCACGGATTCTGGCTGCTGTAACACTTGCCCTGGTGACCGGCCAGAGCGTCGCGAGCGCCCTCCCCGAGGCGCAACTGGCGTCAACGGTAAACGCCGCAGTGCACCCGCTAATGCAGCGACAAGCCATTCCTGGCATGGCCATAGCCGTCAGCGTCAACGGTAAACGCCATTATTTTAACTACGGGTTGGCGTCGAAACAGAGCGCCCAGCCGGTGAACGCCGACACCCTTTTCGAGATCGGCTCGGTGAGTAAAACCTTCACCGCCACCCTCGCAGCCTTCGCCGAGGCCAACGGCATGCTGTCGCTCAGCGATCCGGCCAGCAAGCACTGGCCTGAGCTGAAGGGCAGTGCCTTCGATGGCATCACCCTGCTCAACCTCGGCACCTACAGCGCCGGTGGTCTGCCGCTGCAGTTTCCCGAACAGGTCAAAGACCAGGCTTCCCTGCTCGACTACTACCGCCACTGGAAAGCCGACTATGCCCCCGGCACGCACCGGCTGTACTCCAACCCGAGCCTGGGCCTGTTCGGTTACCTTGCCGCGAAAAGCCTGGACACCCCGTTTGCTGAGCTGTTGCAAAAGCAGCTGCTCCCGCAACTGGGCCTGCACCACACGTTCGTCCAGGTACCCGCAGCGCAAATGGGCCACTACGCCCAGGGATACGACAAGGACGATCAAGCCGTGCGGGTCGGTCCGGGACCGCTGGATGCCGAAGCCTACGGGCTGAAAACCACGTCCGCCGATTTACTGCGCTTTGTCGAGGCGAACCTGCAGCCGCAAAGCCTCAGCGCGCCGTTGCAGCAAGCCATCGCCACAACCCAGACCGGCTATTACCGCGTAGGCGAAATGACCCAGGGTCTGGGCTGGGAGCAGTACCGCTACCCGGTCAGCCTGGATCAGTTGCTGGCGGGGAACTCCACGGCGATGACCCTTGAGCCGCACCGGGCAACCTGGCTCAAACCGGCCCAGCCGCTGCAGGACCACATGCTGCTGAACAAGACCGGCTCAACCAACGGCTTTGGCGCCTACGTGCTGTTCGTACCGTCGAAACACATCGGTATCGTGCTGCTGGCGAACAAGAACTACCCGAATGCCGAGCGGGTCAAAGTGGCCCATGCGATTCTCACCGCACTGGACCACTGACAACCTCAAGGCGTGCCGTTACGCCCATACAAACGATAGCCCTCGCGCCCGTTCAAGCGATCGTAATAGGCCTGCACCGCTGGCAGCGAAGGACGCTCCAGCGGGGTCTGGAACCAGCGGTTGACCGACAGGCCGATGGGAATGTCAGCCAGGGAAAACGCCTCGCCACTGACATAGTCACCGGTGCGTTCCAGTTGCCGGTCAAGGATGCTCATATTGCGCACCCAGTTAGCACACGCCGCTGCCAGCGCCTCGGGATTCTGGTGCGCGGGTGACTTACGCACCAGTGACAGAAAGGCATAGCCCCAGGCCCCGTTGAGGTCGGTCGCCTGCCAGTCCATCCACTGATCGACCCGCGCGCGCGATCGCGCCACCGTCGGATACAGCTGCTCGCCGCCATACTGGTTGACCAGGTAACGGATGATGCTGTTGGACTCCCACAAGACGAAATCACCGTCTTCGATCACCGGCACCATGGCGTTGGGATTGAGCGCCATAAAGGCCTCGCTGTGGGTCGACTGAAAGCCCGAGCCCCAGTCTTCGCGTTCGAATGCCAACTCAAGCTCGGCACAGGTCCACAACACTTTGCGCACGTTGATCGATGAAGCCTTACCGAGTATTCGCAGCATCATTCACTCCTGTGCTTGCTGTTGAGTCAGCCGTTGCAGAAACAGGCTGAACAGTTCCGACTGGGATGAAACACCCAGCTTGGCGTACAGATTGCGGCGGTGCACCTTCACCGTTTCCTGGGAAATGGCCAGACGTTTGGCAATTGCTTTGCTGGAATTGCCTCGCAGCACCAGACGGGCGATTTCCAGCTCGCGGGCCGACAGGGTATCGCTACCGAAGTGCTCCAGGGCGCGCTCCACCGGAGTGACCTGGGCAGCGTTGTCCTGGGTCGGGTTCTGCAGTTGCCAGTGTTGACGCAAGAGCGCCAGCAGCCAGGGCGCGTACAGTGTCATCTGACCCAGGTGTGCGGTTTCAAAACGCTGGCTGGCGCCCAGGGAAATCGCCAGCCGCTGCCCCGGCGCCAGGTTAAGGATCAGCTGTAGCTCGTCCTCGCCAATGGCCGAGCGGAAATAGTTCTGGAAATAGTCGCTCTGGCGAAATTCGTCCGGCGCCACCTCTTCCATGCGGTAGACCCCGTCGGCCAGGCCGTCTTGCATGGCCTGGTTGAACGGGTCGAGCAGGTACAGGCCACTGAGGTACAGGGGCATGGGTGATGGCGCAGCACTGAAGCCGCGATCGAATTCGGCCAGCACCACGGGGGCGCAGTCATTCTCGGCAAAGATCACCAGACCGTTGTCGAATGGCAGCATCTGGTTCAGCAACGCCAGGGTCTGGTGCCAGAACCCTGGCCGCCCCAACTGCTCGATCACCTTGGCCAGCCCGTGATGATGGGCCGCTGCTTCGAATAGCGTATGCACCGATAACTCCTGGGGGGTAACGATTGAGGGTAATCGCCAGCGGCGGGCCGAGTTCCTAGACTCTGCACACCGGCACGCAGTATTGCGGTTGCCCGCCCCGTTTGTCATGTGCGGCATGATCCCGAGGCAGGCACGGCGGTGACCGGCCTTCGAACCTTTCCGATGGAGCAGTGAAACAATGCGTATTCGTGAGCTGGGCATCCGTATTGGCATGGGCAAACCCGGCGTCTACAACGCCATCACCGATGTACCCGGCGTACGCGTCGGCCATCACACGATCCACCGCGAAAACGGCGAACAATCGGTACACACCGGCGTCACCGTGATCGAGCCACGGCCGCAACCGGCGCACCTGCAACCGTGCTTCGCCGGCGTGCATGTGCTCAACGGCAACGGAGACGCCAGCGGCCTTGAGTGGATTCGCGAAGCGGGCCTGCTGACCACCCCTATCGCCTACACCAACACCCACAGTGTCGGCGTGGTCCGCGATGCGCTGGTGGCGGCCGAGCGTGAGCTGGGCAAGCAACGCACCTACTGGTGCATGCCGACGGTGCTGGAAACCTACGACGGCGTGCTCAATGACATCTGGGGCCAGCATGTCACTGCCGAACACGTCCACGCCGCCCTGGCCGATGCCCGCACCGGAGCGGTAGCCGAAGGCTGCGTGGGCGGCGGCACCGGGATGATCTGCCACGAGTTCAAGGGCGGTATTGGTACCTCCTCGCGGGTGCTGAACGCTGAGGCCGGTGGCTGGACCGTCGGTGCCCTGGTGCAGGCCAACTATGGTGTACGGGAGGCCCTGCGGGTCGGCGGTTATCCGGTGGGCCAGGTGCTGGGTGAGCTGCCCTCGCCGTTTCGTGGCAGCGAAAACGTCGGTGAAGCCGGTATGGGCTCGATTGTCGTGACCCTGGCCACCGATGCCCCGCTGCTGCCCCACCAGTGCACGCGCCTGGCCCAGCGCGCCAGCGTGGGCCTGGCGCGGGTCGGCGGCGGCACCGAGGACACCAGCGGCGACATCTTCGTAGCCTTTTCGGTGGGCAACAACGACCTGCCGGTGACCAATGTCGGCCGCCCGGGTGTACCGACCACTACAGTGCAAATGGTCAACAACGACCACATCTCCGCGCTGTTCTGCGCGGCGGCCGATGCCGTGGAGGAAGCCATCCTCAACGCGATGCTTGCGGCCAGCGACCTTCAGGCCAACGGCCAGCAGGCCCTGGCGCTGAAGCCCGAGCAACTGCTCGACGCTTTGCAGGCGGTTGGCTGGAAGGCCGATCCTCAGACACAGGAAAAGGCCTGAGCACAAAGTCACTCGTTGCTGCGACAATTTGTCGGTATGGTGGTGTTCTGAAGATGGACGTTTACCCGCTCACAGGAAACCCAGAATGCCCCAACGTGAAGTTATCAATGCATCCGTCAGCCCAAAAGGCAGCCTGGAAACACTGTCTCAACGTGAAGTACAGCAACTGAGTGAAGCCGGTTCCGGCAGCCTGTACACCCTGTTCCGCCAGTGCGCGCTGGCGATCCTCAACACCGGCGCGCATGTCGATAACGCCAAGACCATCCTCGAAGCCTACAAAGACTTCGAGGTGCGCATTCACCAACAGGATCGCGGTGTGCGCCTGGAGCTGCTCAATGCCCCGGCCGATGCCTTTGTCGATGGCGAGATGATCGCCAGCACCCGCGAAATGCTCTTCAGCGCCCTGCGCGACATCGTCTACACCGAAAGCGAACTGGCCAGCCAGCGCATCGACCTGGAAAGCTCCCAGGGCATCACCGACTACGTCTTCCACCTGCTGCGCAACGCCCGCACCCTGCGCCCGGGCGTGGAGCCGAAGATGGTGGTGTGCTGGGGCGGTCACTCGATCAGCACTGAGGAATACCAATACACCAAAAAGGTCGGCCACGAGCTCGGCCTGCGCAAGCTGGATGTCTGCACCGGCTGCGGCCCGGGCGTCATGAAAGGCCCGATGAAGGGCGCGACCATCGCCCATGCCAAGCAGCGCATGAGCGGCAGCCGCTACCTGGGCCTCACCGAGCCCGGCATCATCGCCGCCGAAGCGCCCAACCCGATCGTCAACGAGCTGGTGATCCTGCCGGATATCGAAAAGCGTCTTGAAGCGTTCGTGCGCGTCGGCCACGGCATCATCATCTTCCCCGGTGGCGCCGGGACTGCCGAAGAGTTCCTCTACCTGCTCGGCATTCTCATGCACCCGGACAACCGCGACCTGCCGTTCCCGGTCATCCTCACCGGGCCGAAAAGCGCCGAGCCGTACCTGCAGCAACTGCACGCCTTCGTCCAGGCCACCCTCGGTGACGAGGCCGGCAACTACTACCAGATCATCATCGACAACCCGGCCGAAGTGGCCCGACAGATGGTCGAGGGGCTCAAACAGGTCAAGCAGTTCCGCCGCGAGCGCAACGACGCCTTCCATTTCAACTGGCTACTGAAGATCGAAGAAAGCTTCCAGCGCCCCTTCGACCCGACCCACGAGAACATGGCCGGGCTCAAGCTCAGCCGCGACCTGCCACCTCACGAACTGGCCGCCAATCTGCGCCGGGCGTTCTCCGGGATTGTCGCCGGCAACGTCAAGGACAAGGGTATCCGCCTGATCGAAGAGCAAGGCCCTTACGAAATCAAGGGTGAGAGCGCCGTGCTGGCGCCCCTTGGCCACCTGCTGCAAGCCTTCGTCGACCAGCACCGGATGAAGCTGCCGGGCGGCGCCGAGTACGTGCCCTGCTACCGTGTCGTGACCTGATCCCATCCCTCCCCTGGTTGCGGGCACAGGCTGTGCCCGCAACATTTGCTGCCATTTTCCTACCCCTTTCAGTGAACCTGCCTGCAGAAACGTGGTCTTTCAGCTGGCGGCTTGCGTGCACGCCCGTGTTCACCGGCCCAGTCATCGGGCTTTTATTTTTATTTCACGCGAAGACCATCATGCCTATCTCTCGTCCTGTTCCTGCGGCGCTTGCCCCTGTTTTCTCTTCTTCCCTGCGCCCGCGCAACAGACTTGCCATCGGCCTGACCGGCGCACTGATTGCCCTGAGCGGTGCTGCGCAGGCCGAAGAAGCGCCCGCCAGCAACGAGCGCTGGGTCAGCGACAGCCTGACCACCTACGTGCGCAGCGGGCCGACCAACGGCCACCGTATCGTCGGCAACCTCAAGTCCGGGCAGAAAGTCGCCCTGCTCGACACCCAGGGCAACTACAGCCAGGTGCGCGGCGAGTCCGGCGATATCGTCTGGATCACCAACAGCGACCTGCAGGCGGTTCCCGGCCAGGCTGAGCGCGTGCCGCAGTTGACCGAACAGGTCAGCCAGTTGAGCGCGCAGTTCAAGACCATTGACGACAGCTGGAAGACCCGCGTGCAGGGCATGCAGGAAACCCTCGACTCGCGCAAAGCCCTGATCGATGAGCTGGAAGCCCGTAACAAGGCGCTCAATGCCGAATTGAGCGACACCCAGTCGGAGCTGCGCAGCACCCAGGCACGCCTGAGCGATGAGAACAAACAGGTATTGATGCGCTACATGGTCTACGGCGGTGGCATCGCCGGTGCCGGCTTGCTCGCTGGCCTGATCCTTCCGGCCCTGAGCCGCGGGCGCAAGCGCAACGACCGCTGGTTCTGAGGTGTGGGGGCAACTGCCTGGTGGGAGCGGGCT
>JBOICD010000065.1:0-11616 GCA_050739855.1 Pseudomonas sp. | reverse complement strand
GAGCGGGCTTGCCCCGCGATGCAATGTGACTGAACAAGCGCAATCGCGGGGCAAGCCCGCTCCCACAGCAAGCCCGCTCCCACATGCCCCGCGATTGTGGTGTAAAGTGCCGCTCCCGCCGTTCCAGCAGAGGATTTCCCCATGAGCCAGCCTATTGATATTGCCGTGATCGGTGCCACCGGTACTGTCGGTGAAACCCTCGTGCAGATTCTCGAAGAGCAGGATTTTCCAGTGGGTACCCTGCACCTGCTGGCCAGCAACGAGTCAGTCGGCAGCGGTGTGATGTTCCGCAGCAAGAGCCTGCGTGTGCGCGAAGTCGATAGCTTCGATTTCAGCAAGGTCAAACTGGCCTTTTTTGCTGCCGGCCCAGCCGTTACCCGCAGTTTTGCCCCGCGGGCTCAGGCCGCCGGTTGCGCTGTGATTGACTTGTCTGGCGGCTTGCCGGCTCCAGCCGTGGTCCCGGAGGCCAACGCCGCACGGCTCGAAGACCTGCCTAAACCGCTGCAAGTCAGCAGCCCGAGTGCCGCCGCAGTGGCATTGGCCGTTGCCCTGACTCCGCTCAAAGGCCTGCTCGACATCGAACGGGTCAATGTCACCGCCTGCCTGGCGGTCTCGGCCCAAGGCCGCGAGGCGGTCAATGAGCTGGCGCGCCAGACTGCCGAACTGCTCAACGCACGTCCTCTGGAACCGCGCTTCTTTGACCGGCAAATGGCCTTCAATCTGCTGGCCCAGGTGGGCGCCAACGATGCTGATGGTCATGGCACGCTGGAGCGTCGTCTGGTTAGCGAATTGCGCGAAGTGCTGGACTTGCCGGCACTGAAGATTTCCGTCAGCTGCATTCAAGTCCCGGTGTTTTTCGGCGATAGCTACAGTGTATCGCTGCAAAGTCGTGAACCGATCGACCTGGCGGCAGTCAATGCTGCGCTGGAAGCGGCTGACAGCATCGAGCTGGTCGAGGAGGGGGATTATCCGACCCCGGTCGGTGACGCAGTCGGCCAGGACGTGGTCTATGTTGGACGGGTGCGCGGTGGAATCGACGAAGCCGAGCAGCTCAACCTCTGGTTGACCACCGACAACGTGCGCAAGGGCGCGGCCTTGAACGCCGTGCAGTTGGCGCAATTGTTGATAAAACATGTTGTGTAAAAGATACTTGCAGCTAATTTTTACCGAGATTTTGCTCGGTCGCCGGGGACGGTTCTTTCAAAGGAAGAGGTCATGCTTCGAATTCGCAAACTGGTCTTAGCAATAGCCGCGGCGTCGGCGCTGTCGTCCGGTATGGCGCATGCCCTCGGCTTGGGCGAACTGACCCTCAAGTCGGCGCAGAACCAGCCGCTGGATGCCGAAATCGAACTGCTCGATGTACGCGATCTGACCGCCGCTGAAATGGCTCCGAGCCTGGCACCACCCGAAGAGTTCGCCAAGGCCGGGATCGAGCGCCCGGCCTACCTCAACGACTTGACCTTCACGCCGGTGATCAATCCCAACGGCAAGAGCGTGTTGCGGGTGACCTCCAGCCAGGCGCTGCCGGCACCGATGGTCAAGTTCCTGGTCCAGGTGATGTGGCCAAGCGGGCGCCTGTTGCGCGACTACAGCGTGCTGGTCAACCAGGCTGCATTGCCGGGGGCGAAGCCTGAGTCGACGATCAGCCCGGCGGTCAGCGCGCCGGCCAACTACACCACGGTGCGTCGCGACACGCTGTGGGAGATCGCCTCGAAAGCCCGTCAGGGCGGCTCGGTGCAGCAGACCATGCTGGCCATCCAGGCGTTGAACCCCGATGCCTTTATCAACGGCAATATCAACCTGTTGAAAACTGGCCAGGTCCTGCGCCTGCCCGATCAGCAGCAGGTCATGAGTATTCCTCAAGGCCAGGCTGTGGCTGAGGTTGCCGAGCAGTACGCCGCCTGGCGTGAAGGTCGGCGCCTGGGCCCGCGTGCCCGGCAGTTGGACGCCACTCGCCGCACCGGCACCGAGGCGGCTCCGGCGCGGATTGCCAATCAGGACAACCTGCGCCTGGTAGCACCCGGTAGCAAAACGGCTGCCGGTGATAGCAAAGCCGTCAGCGATAAACTCGCCATCGCTGAGGAACGCCTTGATACCACGCGGCGTGACAACGCCGAATTGAAAAGCCGCATGAGCGATCTGCAGAGCCAACTGGACAAGATGGAGCGCCTGATCGCACTGAAAAGTGATCAGTTGGCCAGGCTCGAAGCCCAGGGGGCTACCGGTCAGGAGCCTGCGCCTGAGACGCCTCAGCAGCCGGCCATCTCCGCCGAGTTGCAGCCAGCACCAAGCGAGTCGGTCGTTACCCCGTCACCTGTGGCAGTCGATACCGCGCCGCTCGACAGCCCGGCACCTGCAGCCGAAGAGGCGAGCCCTGGCAATTCCAGCAAAATGCTCGACGACCTGCTCGGCAACCCTGTGTTGCTGGCGCTGATCGGCGCTTCCGCCTTGTTGGTGTTGCTCCTGTTGCTGTTGCTGCTGGCGCGCAAGCGCAAAGCCGATCAGGAAGCGGAAAAGCACCTGCGCATGGCCCGGGCACTGGCTGAAGAGGGTGAGCGCGGCCTAGACCTGGACCTGCCGCCAAGCAGCTTCGAAGGCCTGGAAGTGCCAGCGCCAAGCGTGACGCTGGCGCCGGCGGTGGTGGCTGCCTCGGCTGCGGCGGCCAGCGCTGCTGAAGCGCCTGCCGTGGACGCCAGGAAGGCTGAGGTCAAACCGCTTGAGCAAGCGCCTGCCCAACCGCAACCAATGGCTGCGCCGTTGGTAGCCCCGGCCGCCGATGCTGCGCCAGCGCCAAGTGGTGATGCGCTGCTCGACGAAGTGCAATCGAGCATTGCCCGAGGTCGCCTGAACCATGCTGCTGATCTGCTGGAGCCTGCAGTGGCTGCGGCGCCGGGGCGTAGTGACCTGCGCTTGAAGCTGATGGAAGTCTATGCACGTCAGGGCGACCGCGACGCCTTTGTCGGTCACGAACGCCAACTGATCGCTACCGGTCAGAACCATGCTGACGTCGAAGCCCTCAAGAGCCGTTTTCCGGCCATGCTGGCATTGGCCGCGGCGGGCGGTATCGGGGCCGCAGCCCTGGCTGCCGAGCTGGACGCCCAGTACGTCCAGGCGTTGTTGCAGGATGAGCCGCAGGCACAGCCTGAAGTGCAGCCAGAGCCAGAACCCGCTCCGGTCGCCGAGTTGGAGCCGGAGCTGGAGCCGGCACTGGAGCCGGCACTGGAGCCGCTGGCCGAGGATGACCTGGACAGCGCCTTCGACCTGAGTCTGGACGATGACCTGCAAGGTCTGGAGCTGAACGAGCCGCTGCAGCTTGGTGAGTCTGCACCGGAAATTGAGGTAGCGGACTTTGCGCCCGAGCCGGTGCTCGAAGCGCCAGCCGCCGAGGCGGAACTTGAAGTGCCGGCCGAGCAGGCCCCTGTCACGCTCGACGACTTGTCCGATTTCGATCTCGATGTTGCGGGCGATCACGCTGCCGTGCCGGCACTTGATGAACCCGTCGATATCGCAGCCGAACTGGCTGCCTTCGACGAGACAATGCCGGAATTCGACCCATTGAGCGAGCTGGAGCTGCCGGAGGATTTCGACCTGTCGCTGTCGCTGGATGACGAGTCCGATGCCGCCAAGAGCTTTGCTTCCGAGCTCGATGACGTCAACGCCGAGCTCGACAAGTTGTCGCAAAGCCTGGAACAACCGTCGATCGAGCCGCACTTCACCGCGGAAGACGCCTTGAGCGACGATCTCGGTGATGACCTGGAGTTCGACTACCTGGGCGGCGCCGATGAGGCTGCAACCAAGCTCGACCTGGCGCGCGCCTACATCGACATGGGCGACCATGACGGTGCCCGCGACATTCTCGACGAAGTGTGCAAAGAGGGTAGCGATGCCCAGAAGCAGGAAGCCGAAGAGATGCTTTCGCGTCTGGTCTGAGTCCTGCCCTTGTACGTCCGACGGCAGCCCTGGTGGCTGCCGTTGTCGTTATAATTCCCGCCATCTGCTAAATCGACAGGCTGTATCTTCTTGGAAATCATTGATAACACGGTTGCCGAATCGGCGGCCGAAGGCTTCTTCCGCATCGCCCTGGGCGTCGAATACAAGGGCTCGCGCTACCGCGGATGGCAGCGTCAGGCCGATGGCGTGCCGAGTGTCCAGCAGACTCTCGAAGAGGCATTGTCCAAAGTGGCCGACTCGCCCGTTTCACTGCTCTGTGCCGGGCGTACCGATGCCGGCGTGCATGCCTGCGGTCAGGTGGTGCATTTCGATACCCAGGTGGTGCGCAGCATGAAAGCCTGGACCATGGGCGCCAACATCAACCTGCCGCACGACATCAGCGTGGCCTGGGCCAAGGAAATGCCGGCGCATTTTCATGCCCGCTTCAAAGCCATCGCCCGGCGTTACCGTTATGTGATCTACAACGATCAGATCCGCCCGGCGCACCTGGGCCAGGAAGTCACCTGGAACCACCGGCCGCTGGATGTCGAACGCATGGCCCTGGCCGCCGAGTACCTGGTCGGCACCCATGACTTCAGCGCCTTTCGTGCCGGTCAGTGCCAGGCCAAGTCGCCGATCAAGAACATCCATCACCTGCGGGTGACCCGTCACGGCAGGATGATTGTCCTGGATATCCGCGCCAGCGCCTTCCTGCACCATATGGTGCGTAACATCGCCGGGGTATTGATGACCATCGGTGCCGGCGAGCGTCCGGTGGAATGGGCCCGGGAAGTGCTGGAGAGTCGTGAGCGGCGCACAGGTGGCGTCACCGCGCATCCGTTCGGCTTGTACCTGGTACAGGTGGAGTACCACGACGAATTCGCCTTGCCTGAGCGTTACATCGGCCCACACTTTCTCACCGGTTACGAGTCACTGGCGGCTGACGACCCACACGCCATTTGCTAACATCCGGACTTTCCAGATCAGCCGAGGTTCACAGCTCATGAGCGCCGTTCGCAGCAAAATCTGTGGGATTACCCGCATTGAGGACGCGTTGGCTGCGGCTGAGGCGGGCGCTGATGCCATTGGTCTGGTGTTCTATGCCAAGAGCCCGCGCGCGGTCGATGTGCAGCAGGCGCGGGCGATCATCGCGGCGTTGCCGCCGTTCGTGACCACCGTGGGGTTGTTCGTCAATGCCAGCCGTTGCGAGCTGGGCGAGATCCTCGACGCGGTACCGCTGGATCTGCTGCAATTTCACGGGGATGAAACCCCGGCGGATTGCGCCGGTCATAACAGGCCATGGATCAAGGCCTTGCGGGTGCGCCCGGGGGATGACCTGGAGGCGGCGTGCAAGCTGTACAGCGAGGCCAGCGGGATTCTTCTCGACACGTATGTCGCCGGCGTGCCGGGAGGTACCGGCGAGGCATTCGACTGGTCGCTGGTGCCCGAAAAACTGAGCAAGCCGATCATCCTCGCTGGCGGCCTTACCCCCGACAACGTGGCGGCGGCCATCGCCCAGGTGCGGCCTTATGCCGTGGATGTCAGCGGCGGTGTCGAGCAGGCCAAGGGCATCAAGGATGCTGCGCGGATCGCGGCCTTTGTCAAGGCGGTCAAACAGGCGTGATGACGTCTGTTGTTGCGGATGTGACGGCTGGCCGCGCGCCATCGTCCATAGCTTTCGCAGCCCGGTGCTGCCGGATCGCGCCCATGGGCCGGTCGAAATTATCGGGTGACGCCACAGGCGTCGCCCTTACAGGTTGACGATGGAAGGGGATCGGGGCACCTCGCTGTATGCGGGGCGCCGGAGCCCGGCCATCATCGCGTCATACATGAATTGAGCTCAAGGGCATACGCGCGAACCTGGCAGCCAAAGCCTGCCGGTCGTCGTTACTGGAGAAAGAAAGCATGAGCAACTGGTTAGTAGACAAACTGATCCCTTCGATCATGCGTTCCGAGGTGAAGAAGAGTTCGGTGCCTGAAGGGCTGTGGCACAAATGCCCGTCCTGCGAAGCCGTGCTGTATCGTCCGGAGCTGGAAAAGACCCTGGATGTCTGCCCCAAGTGCAACCATCACATGCGCATTGGCGCACGTGCACGCATCGACATCTTTCTGGATGCCGAAGGTCGCGCCGAGCTGGGTGCCGAACTGGAGCCGGTCGACCGCCTGAAGTTCCGTGATGGCAAGAAGTACAAGGATCGCCTGACCGCTGCCCAGAAGCAGACCGGCGAAAAAGACGCCCTGATCTCCATGAGCGGTACCCTGCTGGGCATGCCGATCGTGGTCAGCGCCTTCGAATTCTCGTTCATGGGCGGCTCGATGGGTGCCATCGTCGGCGAGCGCTTCGTTCGCGCCGCCAACTACGCCCTGGAAAATCGCTGCCCGATGGTCTGCTTCTCGGCCTCCGGTGGTGCCCGCATGCAGGAAGCGCTGATCTCGCTGATGCAGATGGCCAAGACCTCGGCGGTGCTGGCGCGTCTGCGCGAAGAAGGCATTCCGTTCATCTCGGTGCTGACCGACCCGGTCTACGGCGGTGTCTCCGCGAGTCTGGCAATGCTCGGCGACGTAATCGTCGGTGAGCCAAAGGCCCTGATCGGCTTCGCAGGTCCTCGTGTGATCGAGCAAACCGTGCGTGAGAAGCTGCCAGAAGGCTTCCAGCGCAGCGAGTTCCTCCTGGAGCACGGTGCAATCGACATGATCATCCCGCGTCAGGAGCTGCGTCAGCGCCTGGGCAACCTGCTGGCACAGATGATGGGCCTGCCGACGCCGAAGTTCGTCGAGCCGGTGCTTGAGCCGATTGTCGTACCGCCGGCGCCTGCCACTGTATGATCCAACGTACCCTTGGCGACTGGCTCGCCTATCTCGAGCAGTTGCACCCCTCGGCCATCGACATGGGCCTGGCGCGTTCGCAACAGGTTGCGGCCAGGCTCGGGCTGGACAAGCCGGCGCCACGGGTGATTACCGTGACCGGCACCAATGGCAAGGGCTCGACCTGCGCCTTTGTGGCCGCCCTGTTGCGTGCTCAGGGGCTCAAGGTCGGGGTCTACAGTTCGCCGCACCTGCTGCGTTACAACGAGCGTGTGCAGATCGATGGCAAAGAAGCCGCCGATCAGCAACTGTGCGAGGCGTTTGCCGCCGTTGAAGCCGCTCGGGGTGAAATTTCCCTGACCTACTTCGAAGCCGGTACCCTGGCGGCGTTCTGGCTGTTCAAGCAGTCGGCGCTGGATGCCGTGGTGCTTGAGGTCGGCCTGGGCGGGCGCCTGGATACGGTCAATATTGTCGATGCCGATATGGCGCTGGTCACCAGCATCGGTGTTGATCATGCCGATTACCTGGGCGATACCCGTGAGTCGGTAGCCTTCGAAAAGGCCGGTATCTTCCGTCAGGGCAAGCCTGCGCTGTGCGGCGACCTGAATCCGCCGCAACCGCTGCTGGACAAGGCTCGCGAGCTGAACTGTCCGTTCTTCCTGCGCGGTCGTGATTTCGACCTGGCCAGCACTGATCAGTACTGGCAGTGGCGGGGCGTGGATAGCCGTGGCCAACAGGTCGAACTGCACAACCTGCCGCTGCTCGATCTGCCAATGGAAAACGCGGCACTGGCGCTGCAGGCTTATTTGCTGATGGATCTGCCTTGGGATGCCGGGCAGATTGCCGCGGTCCTGCAGTCCACGCGGATGGTCGGTCGCCTGGATCGTCGGGCGTTTCGCTGGCAAGGCAAGGCGTTGACTATCCTCATGGATGTCGGCCATAACCCGCACGCTGCCGAGTACCTGGCCCAGCGCCTGGCGGCACGGCCGGTAGCGGGCAAGCGCCTGGCGGTGTTCGGCCTGTTGGCCGACAAGGATCTGGCCGGGGTGGTGCAGCCCTTGCTGGGTGCGGTTCAGGGTTGGGCGGTTGCGCCCCTGGAGACTGCGCGCAGCCGTCCTGCAAGCGAGCTTGAAGCAACGCTGGCGAACCTCGGCGCTGATGTGAAGTCTTATTCCAGCGTGGCAGCAGCCCTTGACGGGCAGTGCGCGCTGGCAACGGCGGATGATGAAATCCTGCTGTTCGGATCGTTTTTCTGTGTCGGCGAAGCCTTGCAGTGGCTGGATCGGCAGGCCACGGAGGATGGGGCAAATGGCATTGCTGGATAAAGTGGTCAAACAACGGATGGTGGGCGCGCTGGTGCTGGTGGCACTGGCGGTGATCTTCCTGCCGATGCTGTTTTCCCGGGAAGACGAGATGCGTCAAGTACGCGTCGAGGCGCCTGAAGCCCCCGCAGCGCCGAGCATGGCGCAGGTGCAGGTCGAACCTGTGCCAGTGCCTGAGCCTCAGGTATTGCCAGAAGAAAACTCGGTGATCGTCGACGAGTCGACCGCGCCAGTCCAGGCGCCAAGTGCGCCGATCGCTCCAGCGCCCGTTGCGGTGCCAGTACCTGTCCCGGCTCCAGCTCCGGCACCAAGCGTTGCGGCCAAGCCTGCAGCGCCGCCGTCAGCGGTCAAGCCGCAAGCCCAGCCGGCTCCTGCCGTCGCCAGCGCTACCAAGCCTGCGGCAGGCAAGATCGACGCCAATGGCCTGCCGGTCAGCTGGTCGGTGCAATTGGCCAGCCTGTCCAATCGGGGCGGTGCCGAGAACCTGCAGAAAACCCTGCGCAGCCAGGGCTACAACGCCTATATCCGCTCGGCCGGCGGCATGAACCGGGTGTATGTCGGGCCGTTGATCGAGCGCGCTGAGGCCGAGCGTCTGCGTGATGTGATCAGCCGCCAGCAGAAGCTCAACGGCATCGTCGTACGCTTCCAGCCTGAGCGCAGCTGATTGATCGTCGCCCGGCCAGCGCCGGGCGGTAAATCACTGCTTACCGACAGCCCGCTGCTCTGGTAAAATGCGCCGCCTTATCCGTTTGCAGGCAACACTGTGGCATTTACCTGGGTCGACTGGGCGATTTTCGCGATCATCGCCATTTCTTCGCTGATCAGTCTCAAGCGCGGCTTTGTCAAAGAAGCCTTGTCGCTGCTTACCTGGATCATTGCCGGCGCTGTGGCCTGGATGTTCGGTGGCTCGCTGTCGCAGTACCTGGAATCTTACATCCAGGCGCCTTCGGCCCGGGTCATCGCCGGATGTGCCATTCTTTTCGTCGCCACCCTGCTGGTGGGGGCCATGATCAATTTTCTCATTGGCGAGCTGATTCGCGTCACCGGGCTTTCCGGGACCGACCGCTTCCTGGGTATGGCCTTCGGTGCCGCCCGTGGAGCCTTGCTGGTGGTGGTGGCTGTCGGGCTGTTGAGCCTGGGGCCGGTACAACAGGATCAGTGGTGGCAGGAATCTCGCCTGATACCACAATTTCTATTGGTGGCTGACTGGTCGAAAAACCTCATTCTGGGGTTCACCAGCCAGTGGCTAGCCAGCGGGATCAGCGCACCGGCTGATCTCCCGTTCAAGGATCAGCTTCTGGGGCCCAAAACGCCTTGAGAGCTGCTCAGTCCAGTTTCATTAAGTAGGGGTTGCGTCGCATGTGTGGCATCGTCGGTATCGTCGGTAAGTCGAACGTCAATCAGGCGCTGTATGACGCGCTAACCGTCCTCCAGCACCGCGGCCAGGACGCTGCCGGTATTGTGACCAGCCATGATGGCCGGTTATTCCTGCGCAAGGACAACGGTCTGGTCCGTGATGTGTTCCAGCAGCGCCATATGCAGCGCCTGGTCGGACACATGGGTATCGGTCATGTGCGTTACCCGACTGCGGGCAGCTCGACCTCGGCCGAGGCTCAGCCGTTCTACGTCAACTCGCCGTACGGCATCACCCTGGCGCACAACGGCAACCTGACCAACGTTGAACAGTTGGCCAAGGAGATCTACGAGTCCGACCTGCGCCACGTCAACACCAGTTCCGACTCTGAAGTCCTGCTCAACGTCTTCGCCCACGAGCTGGCGGTGCGCGGCAAGCTGCAGCCAACTGAAGAAGACGTGTTCGCTGCGGTCACTGACGTGCACAACCGCTGCGTAGGTGGTTATGCGGTGGTGGCGATGATCACCGGCTACGGCATCGTGGGCTTCCGTGACCCTAACGGTATCCGCCCGATCGTCTTCGGCCAGCGTCACACCGACGAAGGCGTGGAGTACATGATCGCCTCCGAAAGCGTATCGCTGGACGTGCTCGGCTTCACCCTGATCCGCGACCTGGCGCCGGGCGAAGCGGTGTACATCACCGAAGAAGGCAAGCTGCACACCCGTCAGTGCGCGACCAACCCGCAGCTGTCGCCGTGCATCTTCGAACACGTCTACCTGGCGCGTCCTGACTCGATCATCGACGGTGTATCGGTCTACAAGGCGCGTCTGCGCATGGGCGAGAAGCTGGCCGAGAAGATCCTGCGCGAGCGTCCGGATCACGATATCGACGTGGTCATCCCGATTCCTGACACCAGCCGTACCGCCGCGCTGGAACTGGCCAATCACCTGGGCGTCAAGTTCCGTGAAGGCTTCGTCAAGAACCGCTACATTGGCCGTACCTTCATCATGCCCGGTCAGGCCGCGCGCAAGAAGTCGGTGCGCCAGAAGCTCAACGCCATCGAGCTGGAATTCCGTGGCAAGAACGTGATGCTGGTGGATGACTCCATTGTCCGTGGCACCACCTGCAAACAGATCATCCAGATGGCCCGCGAAGCCGGGGCGAAGAACGTCTACTTCTGCTCGGCAGCGCCGGCTGTGCGTTACCCTAACGTCTACGGCATCGATATGCCGAGCGCTCATGAACTGATCGCCCACAACCGCAGCACTGAAGATGTCGCCGAGCTGATCGGCGCCGACTGGCTGGTCTACCAGGACCTGCCGGACCTGATCGAAGCGGTTGGCGGTGGCAAGATCAAGATCGAGCATTTCGACTGCGCGGTGTTCGACGGCAAGTATGTTACCGGCGACATCGACGAGGCCTACCTGGACAAGATCGAGCAGGCGCGCAACGACGCCTCCAAGGTCAAGAACCAGGCGGTCAGCGCGATCATCGACCTCTACAACAACTGAGTTAGGAGCAGCGGCATGACACAGGAATGGGATGCCGGGCGCCTGGACAGCGACCTCGAAGGGGTCGCTTTCGATACGCTGGCGGTACGCGCCGGCCAGCATCGCACGCCGGAAGGTGAGCACAGCGATCCGCTGTTCTTCACCTCCAGCTACGTGTTCCGGACAGCGGCCGATGCCGCTGCACGGTTCGCCGGCGAGGTTCCAGGCAACGTCTATTCACGTTACACCAACCCAACCGTACGCGCGTTCGAAGAGCGCATTGCCGCCCTGGAAGGCGCCGAGCAGGCGGTGGCCACTTCCACCGGCATGTCGGCGATCCTCTCCACGGTAATGGCCCTGTGCAGCGCTGGTGACCACGTGCTGGTTTCGCAGAGCGTGTTCGGTTCGACCATCAGCCTGTTCGAGAAGTACTTCAAGCGTTTCGGTGTACAGGTCGACTACGTGCCGCTGGTGGATCTCGCTGGCTGGGACGCGGCGATCAAGGCCAACACCAAGCTGCTGTTCGTCGAATCGCCGTCCAATCCGCTGGCCGAGCTGGTGGATATCGCCGCACTGGCCGGGATTGCTCACGCCAAGGGCGCGCAGCTGGTGGTCGACAACTGTTTCAGTACCCCGGCCTTGCAGCAGCCGCTGAAGCTGGGCGCTGACATCGTCGTGCATTCGGCGACCAAGTTCATCGACGGCCAGGGCCGTT
>JBOICD010000064.1:0-11648 GCA_050739855.1 Pseudomonas sp. | reverse complement strand
ACCTTGATCGGTGGGAGCGGGCTTGCCCCGCGATCCGGTCTACACTGAGGAGGATGCCTATACCCAGGAGCCCCTCATGGACGATCCAGCCCAAGGCAAACCCCCAACTTTCTGGCAGATGCTGCAGAGCATTCTGGCAGCAGCGTTTGGTGTCCAAACAGGCAAGAACCGCGCCCGCGACTTCACCTACGGCAAGGCCAGCCATTTCATTGCGCTGGGCACCGTCTTCACCTTGATCTTCATTCTGGTACTGGCGGGGCTGGTGCAACTGGCCATGCACCTTACCGCACGCTGAAACGCAATCCGCCCGCAGATGTCCATTCTGCGGGCGGTCCATGATTACCCATCGCGTGATATTACTGGTGGCTGACCCAATACACCGCGGTCACAACAACCAGGACAATCAGACAGAGTATCGCCCAAGCATCGACACTGCTGTCACTCTTCCCCGCTTTGGTCGAGTTTCCCATTGCATCGCCTCTTATTAGTGGTTATGGGAATGCATGTCACCCGTAGCAGTTAAGTTCAGCAATGCCCATTGCTCAAGCAGGGCTATTTTAATATTTGACCGGTGCACTCAGGAATGGATAGCGGTACTCGGCAGGATGGCCCTGAGCGCTGAAACGGTTGAAGTCCAGCCCGTAGTCGGCCTGGTCGTGAAGATTCAACCAGCGCCGGGCACGTACCGGATCAATCAACTGCAGCACCGGCACCTGGTGATCACGCTGTCCATCCCGATCAATTGGCAGATTCAGCGCATCATCGTGCAACAACACCATAGCCCAGCCACCGAGAGAGAAGTGCCCGCCCATCAGCACGCTGAGACGGCCGTCGATTCGCGCCTGCAGCGCTTGCGGGGAGCTGTTGACGGCACTGAACAGGACATCCTTGCCTGGCGTGCGGCCGGCTTCGACAAACGCCTGCATGGCACCAAAGGCCATTTCGTCGTTGGCCGACCAGACCAGATCGATCTTCGGGTAGCGCTTCAACAGTTGCTGCGCCTGCTCATAAGCCCGCTGCTGACCCCAGCCGCCATACACCACCTGACGCAAGCGTACCTGCGGATGTTCGGCCAGGGCCCGGCGCATACCCTGCTCGCGCAATTGTGCGGCGGGCGTGGTCTTGAGGCCGGAAAACGCCAGCAGCTCAATCGGCCGCTGCGAGCCTTCGCGCAGGTGCAGGGCAATCAGTTCCTTGAGCATCTGGTAGCCGGCCTGTTCATCGTTGCCCACCAACGTGCCAAGCAATGCCGGGTACTTGTCCGGGTGAGCGCGAATCAACTCGGCCTGGTCATGGGTCAGACCGTTATTGACCAGGAACAGCTTGACCCCGCTCCCCCGTGACAGGCGAATGATTTCGGGGGCCACGTACTGCTCATTGACCAGCACCAGATAATCAGGACGCTGCTTGCCTTCAAGCACTTGGCGCGCCTGGGTCAGCGCCAGCTCCGGTTGCCGCTCGCTGTATTCGATGCGCAACTGCATGTCCAGATCCTTGGCGGCGGCCTGCATGAAGTCCGAATAGCTGACCCAGAAGGTTTCGTTGGAATAACCCGGATTGAGAAAAACCACCGACGCGGCTTGCGCGCTGGCAGCCAGCGGCAGACTCAGGCACAGGCTTTGGCACAAGGCCTTGAGCATGCGGATTCGCTCCTGCTATTCAAACCATTGATTATAAACACCGCAGAGGGACTAACGGCGAAATGCCAGTCAGTCTCACTTAGTCCGAATGGTTCTTTTCATATGCAAAAACATCACTTTTGCGCATAAACGCAAACTGCTATCTTTCCTTTGCTCCGTTTAGGGAGTGCGCGGCCGTGCGCGCGATTAGCTGCAAGCAGCTTGAGAACAGGACCCCTATGTACGTATACGACGAGTACGATCAGCGGATCATCGAGGACCGCGTAAAGCAGTTCCGTGATCAGACCCGCCGCTACCTGGCCGGTGAGCTGAGCGAAGAAGAGTTCCGCCCCCTGCGCCTGCAAAATGGCCTCTATATCCAACGTTTTGCCCCGATGTTGCGGGTCGCCGTGCCTTATGGCCAGCTGACTTCGCGCCAGACTCGGATGCTGGCGAAGATCGCGCGCGACTACGACAAGGGCTATGCCCACATCAGCACCCGGCAGAACGTGCAATACAACTGGCCTGCCCTGGAAGACATCCCGGAAATCCTGGCTGAGCTGGCCACCGTGCAGATGCATGCGATCCAGACCAGCGGCAACTGCCTGCGCAACGTCACCACCGACCAGTTCGCCGGTGTCGCTGCCGATGAAGTGATCGACCCACGCCCATGGTGTGAGATCGTTCGCCAGTGGACCACCTTCCACCCCGAATTCGCTTACCTGCCACGCAAGTTCAAAATTGCGATCAATGGCTCGAGCAGCGACCGTGCGGCCATCGAAGTGCACGATATCGGCCTGGAGCCGGTGTACAACGCCGCTGGCGAGCTGGGCTTCCGCGTCCTGGTCGGTGGCGGCCTGGGCCGTACCCCGGTGGTCGGTGCCTTTATCAATGAGTTCCTGCCGTGGCAGGACCTGCTCACTTACCTGGACGCGATCCTGCGGGTGTACAACCGCTATGGCCGTCGCGACAACAAGTACAAGGCGCGGATCAAGATCCTGGTCAAAGCGCTCACGCCTGAAGTCTTCGCCGAGAAGGTCGAGGCCGAAATGGTCCACCTGCGCGGCGGTAGCACCACGCTGACCGAAGCCGAAGTGCAGCGCGTGGCCAAGCACTTCGTCGACCCGGACTACAAAGCGCTGGACAACCTCGACTTCAGCGAACTCGAGCAACAGCACCCAGGCTTCGCCCGCTGGCGCACCCGCAACGTCCTGGCGCACAAAAAGCCGGGCTACGTTGCCGTGACCCTGTCGCTCAAGCCTACCGGCGTCGCTCCAGGCGACCTGACCGACAAGCAGCTCGATGCCGTCGCCGATCTGGCCGAGCGCTACAGCTTCGGCCAACTGCGTACTTCCCACGAGCAGAACATCATCCTCGCCGATGTCGAGCAGAGCCAGCTGCACACCCTGTGGCTGGAGCTGCGTGAAAACGGTTTCGCCACGCCGAACATCGGCCTGCTGACCGATATCATCTGCTGCCCGGGTGGCGATTTCTGCTCCCTGGCCAACGCCAAGTCGATCCCGATTGCCGAATCCATCCAGCGCCGTTTCGACGACCTGGACTACCTGTTCGACATCGGCGAACTGGACCTGAACATCTCCGGCTGCATGAACGCCTGTGGTCACCACCACGTCGGCCACATCGGCATTCTCGGGGTGGACAAGAAAGGCGAAGAATTCTACCAGGTCTCCCTCGGTGGCAGCGCCAGCCGCGACGCCAGCCTGGGCAAGATCCTCGGCCCTTCCTTTGCCCAGGACGACATGCCGGATGTGATCGAGAAGCTGATCGACGTCTACGTTGAAAAACGTATCGAAGGCGAGCGTTTCATCGACACCTACCAGCGTATTGGCATCGACCCTTTCAAGGAACGCGTCTATGCAGCGAATCATTAAGAACAACGAAATCGTCGACGAGACCTGGCACCTGCTGCCCAAGGACTTCAACATCGACGAAGTGACCAACTGCGACGACTACATCGTTCCGTTGCAGTTGTGGCGTGAACACGGCCATATGCTCAAGGCCCGCGACGGCGGCCTGGGCGTATGGCTGGACGCCGATGAAGAGGCCGAAGAGATCGGCCACGTCGCCAACGAGTTCCAGGTTATCGCCCTGAACTTCCCGGCTTTCACTGACGGGCGCAACTACTCCAATGCGCGTCTGCTGCGTGATCGCTACAAGTTCACCGGTGAGCTGCGCGCCATTGGCGACGTGCTGCGCGACCAGCTGTTCTACATGAAACGCTGCGGTTTCGACGCCTTCGCCGTGCGGGCCGACAAAGACCCGGTTGAAGCGCTGGAAAGTCTCAAAGACTTCTCGGTGACTTATCAGGCTGCAACCGACGAACCGCAACCGCTGTTCCGTCGCCGTTGAACAAACAAGGCCCCGCATGCGGGGCCTTGTTTATTTTGGCTGCCTCAGAGCTAGACCTCTTGAGCCTGCGTCAACCTTGCCAACAGGGCAACCTCTGCGCCGTTGCGGGCACTGGCCAGGGCGTTGACCGCCTCCAGGTACTTTTGACTGTCAATCTCAAGTTTGCGTAGCGTACCGTCTTCTCCCCGTGGGTCTTCACCCAACGCGGTGCGCAAGGTCGTCAACACGTCGTTGCTGAGCGTAGCGGGTACTTCTTCGGACGCGCCATTGCAATAATCCAGGTACTCCAGACCTTCAGCCCAGACCGCCGATACGTTGTCGAATTGCTCTGCATAGCGCTGCTTCAGATAACGCTGCCAACTGCTTTCGTCCACCATCCATGCCTGGCGGTTGATGACCGTGTCCCGAACCCTGACCGCATTTCCAATCCGCTCTACCGTCTGCGGCGTCAGGTGGGCTGTGACCCGAAAGAGCATGCCACTGGATGGCTCCGGATAGTCCAGCACGACCGCCAGCTCCTGGCGCAAGGCTAATCGTATTTCAATATCATCGACGTTCTCACTAGCCAGCACAGCATCGCTGATGTCATCCAGTGGATCCAGCGGGGTCAGTACGCCGTCTGCCAGTAAGGCTTCACGCCGCTGAGTGCGAGCCAATGACAACACATCGGCCATACGCTGGACTTCATGACGACGGAACAGCTGCTTGTATAATGCCAACAGTTCAGCACTGCGCTCACCGGTGGTTGCCTCCAGACTCCGTTGAAATACCAATACAGCGGTTTCCAGGGTGCTGAAAGCATCGGCACCGGCATCGCCACAGGTGACCGGAAAATCTGCGGCAATCTCGAGCAGCTCCTCCCTAAGCTGCGTGTGCTGGGAGGCAAGTTGGAGCATCGACCACACCCGCCTGCGCACATCTGGCCCATTACTCCGGAACTCGCTGGATAAGGCCAGTCGGTCAAGCATGGCGCGCAACGCGGCATGCCCCTGATTCTGGAACAGCTCGTGCCACAGGTCGCGTTGCGCCTGGGTTGCGCCCCGCAGCCAGGGACCGTCAGGTTGTACTTGTACGGCAATTTCAGGCTCGAACTCTACCCCGATTACATCCAGGCGTGCGATGCTCTCGGCGTCCAGCGGGTTGAAGTACAGATTCAGCCCCTGCGCAGCATGTGAATTGGCGCGCAGACCAGCGCCAAAACGCGTGGCAGCCAGGTCCGGCAACTCAGTGATCTGGTTGCGACTGAGGTCGACAATTCGCAGCTGATAGGGATTCTGGTTCATCAGCATGGTCAACTCGGCGGGCCATTCACTTAACCCGCACCTCTGAAGTTCCAAATGCCGCAGTTGCACCAGGTTGCCAAGCTCGGGAAACCGCCTCAAGTGGTTGCCGCTTAACCTCAAACGCTGCAGGCGGACAAACCTTGAGAAGACCTGGGCGCCTGCTTCATCCAGCTCCAGCCCAGTCCTGCTCAAATCCAGTTCCTGCAGGGGTAAACGAGCCAGGGTTGCCAAGCCTTCGCTAGTCAAACTCACCGGGTTGTAACGCAAGTTCAGATGGCTCAATGCAGGCAATGTGGCCAGCGTTTCCAGTGCCGCATCCGGGATGCTGACCAGTCCGTTGCTTTGCAACTCCAGCCGCTGCAGGCTTACCAATGGCCTCAACGCCTCAAACATTGTATTGCTGCTGTTCAGCTGGGCCTCTCTCAAACTCACGTAATGCAGGCCAGTCAATGCGCTGATATCAGGCGGAATAATGCTCAACGGGTTGCCATCCAACGACAGGCTTTGCAGCCTGGGAAAGCACTCCAGGAACACCGAGGGCATTTGCTGAAGGTTCATTCGGCTCATGTTCAAGCTTCGTATATGGTCGAAGCGCGCCGTCAATACCGGAAGATGCCCAGTATCCCGCTCTTGCAGATTCAACACCGATCTTCGGCGACCACCTATTCGACGCCAGGCGTTTACCAATTGATCGCTGGTTCTTGCGCGAGCAACGCGCTGAAAGGGGCCTTCACTGGCCCCGACCCACTCATCGAGGGTTGTCTGGAGCACTCTACGTTCGGTCTCTAGCCTGAGAACAACATTTTCCAATGTCTGATTGTGCTGCTGATGGAACCGAATGAGCTCGTCAAGCTCCGCGCTCTCCAGCTCCGGGAACATTGCCCTGAGCTTTGCATTGAGGGCCCAATTTCGCACTGATCCGCCCAAAGGGTACCCAACACGGCCATCGGCCAGGCGCAAGGGTGAACGAAACCAGGGTCTGATTGGCTGCTGGCCGAGCAGTTTCGCCGCCCTCGCGCGATCTTCCACAGCAAGCGAATACAAGGTGGAGCGCAACGCTTGCGTGGCATGGATATCGAGATTCAACGCCCTTCGCTCGCTATCTGGCAGGGCTTTGAGCAGGGAGACGATAATTTCCTGATCCTTGCTCAGTTCAAGCCCCTGAGCGTCAAAGACGGTATAGCGCTCCCCCTGGCGCACTAATGTTTTAAGCTCGCCCCCTGTCTCGCCGACGCTAGCCAGCAAGCGGCCAGACAACGCGTCTTCGCGCATTTCCAGACGAACCGTGTCGGTCCAGCCGGGCAGTTCAGTCAACAGCCCCAGGGCTAGGCGATCGCTATCCAGAGTTGTCAGGGTGGCTTCATGCACACCCTGTATTGCCCGACTCAAGACAATCTGGCGTTGATATACCCGGGCCTCTTCGGCCAGACGCATCGGTACACGACCATCACTGGCCTGCAACTGCAGGCGTTCTGCGGCGTCAGCGGCCTGTACGATTTCCAGCGCAGCAGCATCAGTCAGCATCGGGAAGTCGCGAATCAGGCGTGCCTGCTCAATCGAGCGAGCCGGACGTTCATGCTCATACATAATTTCGAAGATATTCGCGCGACGTTTTACCGCACGCTCAGCAATCAGAGCACGCAAAACCTCGAGTCGCTTATCTGTCTCGACACTGGATCCGAACAATTCAAGGGCCTCGGTCTCGTTCAGGTCCGCCAGCACCTTTTCGGCCAGCTTGTTGGCGTACAGCTCCTTTTCCGATAGGCGAATCACCCGCCCGCTGGGCCAGCGTTTGGCACCATAGCGAATAGGCGCTCTGTTCGGCGTGATCTCGTCATAGACCTCAATGACCCGCTGTGGCCACCGAGGCAACTCCTGACTAAGGCTTGGCTCCAGGCCCAAACCGGGCACACCGGGCACACCTTCCTTCAAGCTGTCGATCAATCGGGTCACCCGCCGGTCAACCTGAAAACGCTGCAAAGTTTCTTTGAGCAACGGCGGTACCGGTAGCTGGTCCAAGTGCATGCGTCGCAGAACATCGTCGTCAACGCCACTGATGCGCACAGCCTGCTCAAGCACCTCAGCAGGTAATCCCTCTGCTGCAACGCCAATGCGGCCGAGCAACTTTTCATGGCGCCATTGCATCGGTTGCTCACCGACAGCTTGCCAGGTGCCCTCCTGGTTATGCTTAAGGGCGGGTTGATAAGCATCGGGGGCATCCGGGTGGCGGATCGACCAGGCACCTTCTGCGTCCTCGAACACTTCAAAGACCTGCCCGTCGATGCGGATGTAGGATTTGCCATCAAAGCGGTACACCCCCATGCCATTCGGGGCGATGTCTGTCAGTTCGACATTGCGGGCATAAGGCGTCAGGTCAGGCTTCCACAAGCGCTGCTCACCGCTGGGCAAGGTGACACGCACCAGGCTGTCCACACGCTCGCTTGCCCGCAATGGCGCCGCAACATGGCCTGCGGCACCCAAGCCGACAGCCAGGACGACATTCAGTGCCACCGACTCAAAATGTGCCAACGCCTCATCAAGCTCGCCCGACTCCCAGGCATGGGCCCCGTCGATAATTTCTTTGACCAGTTGCCCACCGGCCACCGCCGCCATTACTGCATCGAGCACAGGCACAAAGAACGCAGCGGCGTTGAGCAGATTGAAACCAATATTTTCCCAGTAAGCCAGGCGTTGCTTCTTCGCCGCCTCATCCACCTCCGCGCTGGGCACGGCAAGGTCGCGGGCATTGGCCTTGATTCGTTTCAGCTGCTGGTCTTGTACATAGCCAAACAACTCACTTTCAATCGCCACATCACGCAGATGCAGATTGGCCTCGGGTTTGAGTTGGCCACCGGCATCGAGGCTGCGGTCATTCAGCGCCTCATCAAGCAGCCTGAAGAAATGTTCTTGCTCATGCCTGGGCACAAAAGTACGAAACAGCTCCAGGTAAGTGGACGTCAGCAGGTTTATTCGCAGGTCTTGCTTGAACGCTGCCACTGAAGCGTACTCTTTGAGCGGGTACAGCGGTGCACCTGGCAAGTAGACGACAATCGGCTCGACCTCGTCGCTGATAAGCCGATTGGCGCTGAACACCAGTACGCCATCAAGCGCTGACTGGAACATGCTCAGTGATTGGCAGATGACAGGCTTGCCATGCAGAAGCGGCGCTCGCTCCCCGTTGAGCAAGTCGTTGAACATCTGCTGAACCTGGGCAGAGATTTCGCCCTTCATCAACGCTGTTTGCGCAACAAGGCGCAAATTGTCCTTATAGGCGTTGATCGATAAGGTGCGGACGGTATCCCGAGACGAAGGGGCCTCGAATACTTCGCTCAAGTGCGTCTGATACTTGCCGCCCAGATCCAGCTCATGACACAAGGTGGCAAAGCGCGCAGGCTCGATGTCCAGCTTGTGGGTATAGCGGTATTGAAAGCGCGGGTAAGCACCTTCCTGCCCAGGTGCCAGCTCCAGCACAAAATCTCCCTTGGCGGCCAAGGCACTGCCCGGCAGAAATTCGCTGTCGGCGGCAAAGTTCTGCATTGCCGCCTGAAGCAGGCTTTGCTGGCGTGGCTTGATCCGCAGCATGCTGCCCAGCAGTACAGATTCTTGATGAATCTCCACCAGCTCGGTGGTGTTGACGTCGAGTTCGACATCCAGGTCGGCTTTCAGCTTGGCCTTGAGCAAGGGCTCGGCGAAGGCGCCCAGGCCCTGAAAGTCTTTCAATGCCGTGGCCAAGGCTCGCACTGAGCGGCGGCTGCTTTGCTGGGCGTCTAGCAACGCCTGGCGGGCTTCTTCGCTTGCGGCAAAAAACCAGGCGCTAGAACCGGAGGGATTCAACTGGGCCGGACGCTGGCTTTCGCGCCAGCGCTTGAGATCGGCGACAGTGGCATGCTTGAGCCAGTCCGGCAGGCGGTCGACTAAAAAGCGGCCATGCAGGCCAGGGACCGAGATCGATTGAGAAGTCAGCATAGGGGGTCTCCCATGGTCAGTTGGACCCGCAGGAAACCCCAGTTACCCCCATGCAGTGGTGTTACATATTGCTCAACGCCATTGGCCGAGCTTGCTCCAGAGCCCGAGCAAAGTGCTTTCGATCGAACCGCTGGCCGCCAGCCCTACCCGCTCCTGCAGGCTTTTGCGTTCGGCATAGTGCAAGTGGTACAGATTCGCCTCACGTGCGCGGTCGCCCAGGTACTCGTCACTGGTCTTGAGCTCGTCAATCAGCTGCTTGTTCAGTGCGGCGACGCCCAACCACACTTCACCGGTGGCCACATCGTCGATATGCAGCTGCGGGCGATAGCGCGAGACGAAGTCCTTGAACAGCTGGTGGGTGACGTCCAGGTCTTCCTGGAATTTTTCCCGGCCCTTTTCTGTGTTTTCGCCAAACACCGTCACGGTGCGCTTGTATTCACCGGCAGTGAACACTTCGAAATCGACGTCATGCTTTTTCAGCAGGCGGTTGACGTTAGGCAACTGCGCCACCACGCCGATCGAACCGAGAATGGCAAAAGGCGCACTGACGATCTTGTCGCCAATACAGGCCATCATGTAACCGCCGCTGGCAGCGACCTTGTCGATACAGACGGTCAGCGGAATGCCCGCCTGACGAATACGTGCCAACTGCGAAGAGGCCAGACCATAGCTGTGAACCATGCCACCGCCGCTCTCCAGGCGCAGCACCACTTCATCGCGCGGCGTCGCAAGGCTCAGCACGGCGGTGATCTCGTGACGCAGGCTTTCAGTGGCCGAAGCCTTGATATCACCGTCAAAATCGAGCACGAAGACCCGAGGTTTGTCTTCGGGGGTTTTCTTCTGCTGCTTTTGCGCCTTGGCCTGCTGCTTGCGCAGGGCCTTGAGCTGGGCTTTGTCCAGCAGGCTGCTTTCCAGGCGATCGCGCAAGTCCTTGTAGAACTCGTTGAGTTTGTTGACCTGCAACTGGCCGCCAGCTTTGCGCCGGCCTTTGCCACGCAAACCGGCAATCGCCGAAAGAACAACCAGAATCGCGATCACCAGGGTCGCGGTCTTGGCGAGAAAGCTTGCGTACTCTGCAAGAAACTCCACAGTAACTCCTTAACATGCCGGCGCCCGAACGGCGCGAACCGATAGTCAAGCATACCGACGCGGCCTTGCCCCTGCCAGCGTAGGAAATGTCCAGCAACGCAGTTCAAACGCTCTTTTCAAACGCTTGTATGTTTTTTCGTTGACAGCCTGCCAGCGGCATCCTAACCTCGGCCTCATTCTTAGCGCAGGCGCACGACGTGGGCAGTATCTACCTGATTCGACATGGCCAGGCCTCATTTGGTGCAGACGACTACGACGTCCTCTCGCCTGTGGGCATGCGCCAGAGCGAAGCACTCGGCGAACACCTGGCCCAGCTGGGGGTGCGCCTGGATCGTTGCCTGGCCGGCGACTTGCGCCGCCAGCAAGATACCGCGCGCCTGGCGTTGGCTGCCATGCATAACGCCGGCTGCAACGTACCGGAGCTGGAAACCGATACCGCTTTCAATGAGTTCGATGCCGACGCCGTGATCCGCGGTCTGTTGCCCGGCTTGTTGCCACAAGAGCCTGAAGCGCTGCATATCCTGCGCAATGGGGCGCAAAACCGCAGCGAATTCCAGCGTCTGTTCGCGCTGCTTATCCAGCGTTGGCACGGCGGCGAGCACCAAAGTGACTGCCTGGAATCCTGGCAGGAGTTTGTCGAGCGTGTGGACGGTGGCCTGCAGCGGGTGCTGCAACAGGCCGGCAACGGCGACAACATTGCGATTTTCACCTCGGGTGGCACGATCACCGCCCTGCTCCACCTGGTTACCCGTATCACTGCCAGCCAGGCTTTCGAGCTGAACTGGCAGATCATCAACACCTCGCTCAGCCAGCTGAAGTTTCGTGGCCGCGAGGTGGCCCTGGCTTCCTTCAACAGCCAAGCCCATGTGCAGCTGCTGAAGGTGCCGGAGCTCATCACCTACCGTTGAGTCCCGGCCCGTGGCAGCCTTCACCGGTTGCCGTAATCACTTAATAAGGAACACACCATGAGCGATGTAGCAAAAGCCGTCGAAGCGATGAAAGCCAAGTTCAACCCAGCCGCTGCTGCCGGTCTTGACCTGGTGTTCGGCTTCAACATCACTGACGAAGACAAGCACTACGCCCTGATCGTCAAGGATGGCACCTGCGAAATCCAGGAAGGCGAAAACGCCGACGCCAACTGCACCCTGGTGCTGGACAGCGAAACCCTCAAAGGTATCGTCAGCGGCGACACCGATGGCATGCAAGCATTCATGGGCGGCAAGCTGCGCGTTGAAGGCGACATGATGCTGTCGATGAAGCTGAGCGAGCTGTTCCCGGCCTGAGCCCTGCGCTGATGCCAAACAAAACCGAAGCCTTGACC
>JBOICD010000063.1:0-11700 GCA_050739855.1 Pseudomonas sp. | reverse complement strand
CGTATTTGCGATTGCCTTTCTGGCGGGACAACTCTGGGTCTGGCAGCAGTTTGTCGCCTGGGGCTACTTTGTCTCCAGCAATCCGGCCAACAGTTTCTTCTACCTGTTGACCGGCCTGCATGGGCTCCACCTGCTGGGCGGGCTGATAGCCTGGGGCAGAACCGTCGCTAAATTCCTGCATCGCGTGCCGTTGCCGCAACTCAGCGCCAGTGTAGAGCTCTGTGCCATCTATTGGCATTACTTACTGGGTCTTTGGTTCGTGCTATTCGCTCTGCTGACCAGCACGCCGCAAACCTATGAAGCCATCGCCAGACTCTGCGGCCTGAGGTGAAAAGCCATGGCATCGCCCCCCCTAACCCCAGACGAGTCCGATTCATCCAATCCACCAGGCTCGCTGCCTGCACCGGGATGGCAGGGCATCGCCAGCGACTGGGCCTCGGATAGAGAGGTTTTCAAGCAGGTCTCCTGGGGCAAGGCGATGATGTGGATATTCCTGCTCAGCGATACTTTTATATTCACCTGTTTTCTGACCGGCTACATGTCGGTACGCATGACTACCACCGCCCCTTGGCCGAACCCCAGTGAAGTGTTCGCATTGACGATCGGTGGTGTAGAAATTCCACTTATTCTGATCGCCATCATGACCTTTGTGCTGATCAGCAGCAGCGGCACCATGGCCATGGCAGTTAATTTCGCCTATCGCCGTAATCGCGCGAAAACCACTGCCCTGATGCTGGCGACCGCAGCCTTGGGTGCGACCTTCGTCGGCATGCAGGCATTTGAATGGAGCAAGCTCATCGCAGAAGGGGTACGTCCCTGGGGGAACCCCATGGGGGCGGCGCAATTTGGTGCCAGTTTTTTCATGATTACCGGTTTCCACGGACTGCATGTGTCACTCGGCGTCATCTACCTCAGCATTGTGGCGCTGAAAGTATTGCGGGGAGATTATGAGCGCTCCGGGAACTATCAGATCGTCGAGATAGCCGGGCTTTACTGGCACTTCGTGGACTTGGTGTGGGTGTTTATTTTTGCTTTCTTCTATTTATGGTAGGCCTATCGTAAGCAGGTTCTGAAGAGGAGCACTGATGATGGCGCATGCTCAAGGTCAGCAACATCCAATTCGTTTGTACCTTACCATTTGGGGGCTGTTATTTGTCCTCAGCACGCTGTCGTATCTAGTCGACTATTTTCACGTCCAAGGCTACCTCAGGTGGTCCCTGATTATCACGTTCATGTTGTTGAAGGCAGGTTTAATTGTCTCCATCTTCATGCATATGGCCTGGGAGCGGTTGGCCATGGTCTATGCCATATTGGTGCCACCTTTGTGTTTACTGGTGCTCGTCGGGCTGATGGCCACCGAGGCAGACTATGTTTTCCTCAGCCGGGTCATTTTCTTCGGCCAATAAAAAACTTCCAGATAGCCTTAAGCCTCCAGAGGCCAACCCGCAACAAATGGCTTTATATCGTTCGCTTGAACTGATGCCACTTGTGCAGCCAGGCTACTGTCCAGTGGGGGGCTGCCGTTCCTGTGCCGGCGATTTTCAGCCTTGGATGATGTTCGATTACCCGGTCCAATACCGACTCCTGATCCGGCTCAACATCCACGAAGAAGATATGTTTGCCCTCTTCCACCATCTGTTTAAAACTGCGGAAGTGGGTGTTCGGCACCTGGATACCCAAAAAACCACCTTCCCAGATGCAGAAGCCAAATATAATAATGGCAAGGAAGATAAAAGGCACCCAACCTGCGGCGGATTCGGTCCAACCCAGCCAATAGGCACCACCAAGAACCAGCACCACGAGTGGCACACCGACCACCGCACCAATCTCGCCCGAGTGAACAGCATCTTGTTTCATTAACGAGTTCACCTCGTGGAGGTGATGTTGTTCAACATCAGCAACTTTTTCACTGAGCACATGAATTTGTTCGGTATTGATGCCGCTAGCTTCCAATTCATTTTCAACGGCTTCAAGATCGTCGAGATTGTCACTGATGTAATAATGTCGATTCATGCCACACCTCCCATCTCGTGTTTGCCGTAGACCTCCTCTGTCCTGCAGCCGTTAACTGAGATTTGCAGTCGGTATCTGTACCCGTGGGGAACGTTGCGCACTTCATGTAACTCAAGAAAAGTATAGCACCCCTGGCATGCAGAACAGGCGGCGTCAATATCAAAAAGCCATCACTAGGGCCTGGCGCCCCTCCGACGAAGCGGCGTTTTTCAGGTACTTGTCGCGTCGACCGTCCAACTATGCCGCTCTTTTCTCGACCTGTTGCTCTCGATCCGGGTTCAACAACACGGGATCGTGTCCCAGTTACGTGCCTGACCTGACCAGAACCCAGAGCGGTTGCCCCAAAGTCCCCCCCCTAAAACAGACAACGATCAAGCAAAAGCAGCCCTGATCCTGCCTGTCATAGAAGGCCACCCGCTTTACCTCACTTCCCGCTTAGCACACGCGTCCACAGCCGCGTACTCAAACGCATGCCCGCCGGTGACAAGGTCTTGATCGGAAACAGCGAGTCGAGCACTGAGGACGGTGGATAGATCGCCGGGTTGTCGCGCAGTTCAGGTGTGATGTATTCCAGCGCGGCGGCATTGCCGTTGGGGTACTTCACTGCATTGCTGATGTTGGCGATCACCTTGGGCTCGAGCAGGTAATTGAGGTAGGCATAGGCGTTTTCCAGGTGCGGCGCGCCTTTAGGGATAACCACCATGTCGACCGCCACCGTGGAGCCTTCGCGCGGGATGCTGTAGCCGATGTTCACGCCATTGCCGGCCTGGTGTGCGCTGCTCATGGCCTGCAGTACGTCGCCGCTGAAGCCGATGGCCACGCAGATGTTGCCGTTGGCCAGGTCACTGACGTACTTCGACTGGTGGAAGTAGCTGATGTAGGGACGAATCGCCATCAAGGCAGCTTCGGCCTTTTTCAGGTCTGCCGGGTCCTGGCTATGTGGGTCCAGACCCAGGGTCTTGAGGGTAATGGAAACGATCTGGGTCGGATTGTCGAGAAACGCCACGCCGCACTGGCTGAGCTTCTCGATGTTCTCCGGCTTGAAGAGCATGTCCCAGGACTGGGTCACCTCGGTGCTGCCAAAGATCGCCTTGATCTTGTCGACGTTGTAGCCAATGCCGGTCGTCACCCACATATAGGGAATCGCGTAGCGGTTGCCCGGGTCGCTGGCTTCGAGGATTTTCATCAGCTTGGGATCGAGGTTGTTCCAGTTCGGCAGCTTGCTGCGATCCAGTTCCTGAATGGCCCCGGCCTTGATCAGGCGCGGCAGGAAGTGGTTGGACGGGCTGGCCAGGTCATAGCCACTGCTGCCGGTCATCAACTTGGCTTCGGTGGTCTCGTTGCTGTCGATCAGGTCGTAGGTGGTCTGGATCTGGGTGCGGCGGGTGAACTCGCTGAGGGTGTCGTCGGCGATGTAACCACTCCAGTTGGCAATGTTGACGGTTTCCGCCGCCTGGGCCGTCGCGGTCAGCAACGCCATCGACAACAGGGTCATGCAGGTGCGCTTGATCATGGGGTGCCTCTCTTGTTTTTGTTGCGGCGTGTGCGCCGAAGGGTTCAACGTTCGTTGCGGGCCCGCCAGACTTCCCAGGCCATGCGGGCTTTGGCGCCCATATCGAAGAACGGCCTGGGTGGCAGATAGCCCGGCTTGGCTTGGCCAAGCACATCGCTGAGCAAGGCCGAGTCGGCGCCAATCGCCATCTCGACCAGCAAGCGCCCCCACAAAGTGCCGCGGGCGACGCCGGAACCGTTGCAACCGGCGACGGTATGCAGGCCGTCATCGACCCTGGCGAAGTACGGCTCACCAGAACGGGTGCCGCTCAGATGGCCGGTCCAGGTGTACTCAAGGTCTTGTGCGGTGATGCCGGGGAAGCGCTTTTGCAGCCCCAGCAGGTGCTCGCGTTGACGCGCCGCCAGCCCTTGGGCATCAATGTCGCGCTGGCGGTACTCGACCGTGTTGCGAATCAACAAGCGACGCCCCGGCAGCAAGCGCAATGTGCAACCGCCTGGCAAGGTGGAGAGCACACCCCAGCCCTGCTCGTCGAACAGGTTCTGCCAGGGGTCTTGCGTCAACGGGCGGGTGATGCTGGCGCTCAGCTCCAGCGGGAACGTGCCGCTGCGCTTCACCCCTACCCTTGGCAAGAACGCGCCCACACAAATCAGTACCTGCTTTGCCTGCACCTCACCGTCAGCGGTGCGGGCTGTCCAGCCCTTGCCCGGCGTACGCTGCAAATCGCTGACCGCAGTGTGTTCGTAGACTTCTACTTGCGCAGGCAAGCTGTCGGCCAGGCCTTTGACGTAGCGCGCGGGCTGCAGCAGCCCGTTCCCGCCACCACAGTGAATGGCTCGACTATAAAACGCTGTACCCAAGCGCGGTTTGAGGTCGCCCGCATCAAGGAAGCGGGCCTGGGCGCCAACCGCCTTCAGCGTTTCCAGGGTCTGCTCGACAGCGTCAAGGTGCGCAGGCTCGTGCACCGCAAAGTGGTAGCCGTCATTGCTGAGTTCGCAGTCGATATTCAGTTCGCCGATGCGCTGACGGACCTCAATGCCGGCCGCAACGCCAATCCGCGAAGCGACCTGATAGGCCGAGAACCCTGGGGTACCAGCCAGTTCACCGGCTCCAGGCAACTCATGGCTGACCACGAAACCCGAGTTGCGCGCAGAAGCACCCTGGGCAACCCGCTGGCGGTCAAGCAACGCAATGCGCTGGGAAGGAAAACGGCTGGCCAGGGTATGCGCTGCCGAAAGGCCGGTGATGCCACCGCCGATGATCAGCCAGTCGACCTTTTGCCTGCCTTCGAGCCGCGGCCGCAGAGCAGATTCGCCAGCCAGCGCGATCCAGCCACAGTGGTTGTTCATTGTCTGTCACTCCTCCACAATCAATGCGCAGGAGTTATTGGCAATAACCCGCAGATGCGCCGTGTAGACCTTTAATCTACGGGCATATGGGCATTGACTCTAACGCTAAAAATTCATCCATCCATTCGGATTTAGCATGGATAAAATGCTTCGCGTGCCCTCTTTGCAGGCATTGCAAACCCTGGTCAAAGTGGCCGATACCAGCAACTTCACCGAAGCTGCCCGGCAGTTGCACCTGACCCAGAGTGCTATCAGCCGACAGGTTCAGCAGCTCGAAGAGCACTACCAGACTGTGCTGTTCGAACGCACCAGTCGCAAGGTGGCGCTGACCGCGCAGGGGCGCGAGGTGTACGAGGTCGCCCGGGAGATGTTGAAATCGTTGCGAGCACTGGAACAGCGCCTGGCACCAGCACCGCTTGACCGCCCTTTTCGCATTCGCGTTTTCGTGTCGCTGGCAGTGCGCTGGCTACTGCCCAGGTTGAGCTCGTTCTACACCGTCAATCCCGGCCTCTGCCTGTCGATCGAGACCGTCAGTGGCGAGCTGGTCGACACCGGCGGCGACTGCGATGCCTATGTGCTGTATTTGCCCGACGGCCTGGACGAGCGTCCACTGACACTGTTGTTCGAGGAGTACCTGATCCCGGTCTGCGCGCCGACCTTCAGCGATGGCCGGACACCCCCACGTGCGCTCGACGAGCTTGAACAGCATGCCCTGATCCACGGTTCCACCCGCCGGCATGAGTGGACGGTATGGCTGCAGGCACAGCAGGACCCGTCCGAGCGCAGCTTCAAGCATATAATGTTCAACCTCGACGACCTGGCCCTGGATGCCGCGAGCCGCGGCCTGGGTGTCGCCATGACGGACCGGATGCTGGCCCACGACGCACTGATACGCGGCGACCTGATAGTCCCCTTTGGCGAGGCGCTGAAGACCGGCGCGGTCTATGCGCTGTGGTTGCGCGACAGCGGCGTGACACACCCCGCCTGCCGCGCCGTCCTCAGTTGGTTTGAAGAGCAGATTGAACAAACCTCTACCTTTTGATCTGACACCCTGCCCCAGCGTACACAATGCGCTTTAATTAACGCCATTGCGTACTCTTCAGCATTGTTGCGACATTCTCGAAAGGACCCGTTCATGCTGCTCTCTCGCTGGCTCCCGGGCCTGGCCAATCTCCTGCATTATCGCCGCGAGTGGTTCCATGCCGACCTGCAGGCCGGGTTATCGGTGGCGGCGATCCAGATCCCGATCGCCATCGCTTATGCGCAGATTGTCGGCCTGCCGCCGCAATACGGGCTCTACGCCTGCATTTTGCCGATGATGGTCTATGCCCTGGTCGGCAGTTCGCGGCAGTTGATGGTCGGACCGGATGCGGCGACCTGCGCCATGGTCGCCGGGGCCATTGCGCCGCTGGCGCTGGGTGACCCCACTCGATTGGCGCAGTTATCGGTGATTGTCACCATACTGGTTGGCCTGATGCTGATCGGGGCCGGGCTGGCGCGTGCCGGCTTTATCGCCAGTTTTTTCTCACGCCCGATTCTGATCGGTTATCTCAACGGCATCGGCCTGAGCCTGCTGGCGGGCCAACTGGGCAAGGTGCTGGGCTTCCAGATCGAAGGCAACGGCTTCATTCTCAGCCTGATCAACCTGCTGCAACGCCTGGAGGAAATCCACTGGGTGACGCTGAGTATCGGACTGGTCGGCCTGGCGTTGCTGATCTGCTTGCCGCGTCGGTTCCCCCGGCTGCCCGCCGCGCTGGTGACGGTGGTGCTCGCGACACTGGTGGTCGGCGTGTTCGGCCTGGACCGCTTCGGCGTAGCGATTCTCGGCCCGGTGCCAGCCGGTATGCCGGAACTGGCCTGGCCTAAAACCAACCTCGAAGAAATGAAAAGCCTGCTGCGTGACGCCCTGGGTATCGCCACCGTGAGTTTCTGCAGCGCGATGCTGACCGCCCGCAGCTTTGCTGCCCGGCATGGCTATGCGATCAATGCCAACCACGAGTTCCTCGCTCTGGGGGTGACCAACATCGCCGCCGGGGTTTCCCAGGGCTTCGCCGTCAGCGGCGCCGACTCCCGCACCGCGGTCAACGACATGGTCGGTGGCAAGAGCCAGCTGGTGGGCATCATCGCCGCTCTGGTAATCGCGATGATCCTGTTGTTCTTCACCGCCCCCATGGCCTGGATTCCCCAGGCAGCGCTGGGCGCGGTACTGCTGATGGCCGGCTGGGGCCTGATCGACGTGAAATCCCTGGGCAAGATCTACAAGCTCAGCCGTTTCGAATTCTGGCTGTGTGTGCTGACCACCGTGGGCGTGCTCGGCGTCGGGGTATTGCCGGGCATCATCATCGCTGTGACCCTGGCCATCCTGCGCCTGCTCTACAGCATCTACCAACCCACCGACGCCGTGCTCGGCTGGGTGCCCGGCATTGAAGGCCAGGTTGATATCGAAGGGCACAAGGATGCACGTACGGTCAAAGGCCTGGTGGTGTATCGCTTCGACGACGCGATCCTGTTCTTCAATGCCGACTACTTCAAGATGCGCCTGCTCGAAGCGGTGCAACGCGAGCTTGAGCCGCGTGCGGTGCTGTTCGATGCCGAGGCGGTCAGTTCCATCGACGTCAGCGGCATTGCGGCGCTACGGGAAGTGCGTGAAACCCTAGAGGCGCGTGGCATCCACTTCGGTATTGCGCGGGCGCGCGGACGCTTTCTGCGCATGCTGGTGCGTTCGGGAATCGCCCGGGAAATGGAGAACGGGATGCTGTTCGGCTCGGTGCGTTCGGGGATTCGGGCGTATCGGTTGTGGCGTAACCGCATGCGCAGGGAGACGGTGGCTGAATGATCGCGGGGCCTGTGCGAGCGGGCTTGCCCCGCGATGCAAGCGCCGCTAACGCTGCGGCATCAACCCCGGCAAGGCATGCATCAGGGCATTGACGGCAAAGCCGATGAACATCACCCCGCAGGCGCGGGTGATCCACAGTTCATAACGGGTGTAGAGGGTGCGCACATGGCGGGCGCCGACAATGGCGATGAGAATCACGTAGGCCAGCAGGCCGCCGAGAAAGCTCAAGGCAATGAGCGCTGGCAGCATCGACCATTCCAGGGTTTCGGCGCGGCTGGAGATCAGCGCGGTAAAGGTCGCCACCGCCACCGGGTAGGCCTTGGGATTGGTCAGGCCAAACACGATACCGTGCCAGAACGGCTGGCGTACCGGTCCCTGCTCGCCCTGGCCATTACCCGGACGACTGCGCAGCGCGCGCAAGCCCAGCCAGAACAGGTACAGACCGCTGAGCAGGCCGAGGATGTCGAACACCGAGCTGCCGATCTGGCGGGCACCGACAATCGCCACCAGCGCCGTACTGCACCACAGCACATCGCCCAACAGATGACCGCAAAGGAACCCGGCCCCGGCCTTGCGCCCGCGCGACGCGCCGATGCCCAGCACCGCGAGCACGCCCGGCCCCGGGGTGATGCCATAGATAAATCCGGAAGCCAGCACGGCAAACAGCAGCGAGAAGGTCATCGGCGATTGGATCCTGAGCGAGTGCGCAAAGGGCAAAGTCTACGGCAGCCGCTGGCGTCAGGCCAGATGCTCAATAGCCCTGCGCCTCGAGGATCTGCACTTCGTTCAGCGCAGGCGGTCTGGCGAAGTAACGCAGGAGCTGGCCGCTGCGATTGGTGAAAATGCCATCGACACCGGCCGCCATGACCTTGGCGAAGTCCACGTCTTCATCGACGGTGTACACATGCACCAGCAAGCCTTTGTCATGGGTCAGCTGGTTCATCCAGGGTTGCACCAGGTCGGCATAACTCTGCGCCCCGCCCGCTGTCAGCGCTGCCGACGGTCCGGTGCCGATGGCCCCGGTGTCCTTGGCGTAATCAAGCCAGCGTTCGAACTCGGCCTTGTCCCGGGGTTGCTGGCGGGCATAGAACGCTGCCTTGTCGGTTTCGCCGGATTCAGCAAAGCTCTGCCCGGACGCAGGTTCGATGTTGCCCTTGCCGATCCACAACAGCAGGACCTTGGGCACTTGCGGCATTTCCTTGTGCAGCAACGCCAGGCTGTTGCGATCGAAGCTCTGCAGTACCACCCGGCCAGGTGTGTCGAGCCAGCCACGCGCCTGCAGACGCGCCTTCAGATCGGCCTCGATGCCCGGGAACAAGGTCGGCACCTTGGTTTCGATATACAACCCGGGGCGCTTGTCCGGATGGCCTTCGGCGATATCCATGACCTCGTCCAGGGTGAGGATCTGCAAGCCCTTGAAGCGCTGCCGCGCCCGTTCGGGAGTGACCTGATTGAACCAGCTGCCGGCATCCAGCGACTTGAGTTCGGCCAGGGTAAAGGCACTCACCGGGCTGTCCTTGCGCTCGGGGAAGCGCTGGGCGACATCGCTGGTGCGCTGCAGGTTGTCGTCGTGTACCGCCACCAGCACCCCGTCTTTGCTGCGTTGCAGATCCAGTTCGAGATAATCCGCGCCGAGCTCCCGGGCCAGCAGATAAGCCGGGGCGGTGGACTCCGGCGCATCGAACGATGCACCGCGATGGGCAATCACTGCCGGATACGGGATGCCCTGGCGGGCCGCCAGTTCACGGCCCTGATCGGCCATGGCCACCCCGGCCAGGGGCAGCATCAGCAGACAGGCAAATGTGCGCAATCCTTGCAAAGTCATGACGCTTCCTCTTCATTGCTAGCGAAACCAGCATAGTCACCGACACTGATGACAACCCGGTGGCATGCTAAAGTCGCGCCGATCACGCGACCCACCTGGAACAATGAACCCATGCCTGACACCGACCTCGACGCCAGCCTCCACCTCTGGCCTGAACTGATCGCCAAGCACCCGTGCAGCGGCCTGCTGCTGGGCAACGGCGCCAGTCGAGCGTTGTGGCGCCCGTTCACCTATTTCTCGCTGTTCGAAGAAGCCCAGCGGGTGCGCCACAAGCCCCTGAGCCTGACCGACCAGGCCCTGTTCAAATCCCTCGGCAGCGAGCTGTTCGAGCCGGTGCTCAGTGCCTTGAACACCACGGTACGCATCAACGCCGCCCTGGCAATCAGCTCGTCCGCACCGCTGAACCGCTATTACGCAATCAAGGAAGCGCTGATTCATGCCGTGCGCAGCGTGCACATCCCCTGGCGCCTGCTGCCGAAGTCGACCCTGCAACTGATCAACAGCGAACTGCGCAATTACCACAACGTCTATTCAAGCAACTACGACCTGCTCTGCCACTGGGCCGCCAGCCAGTCCACGGATGGTTTCCAGTCGTTGTTCGATGAGGAAGGCGTCTTCGATATCCGCCGCACACGTAACCCCGGCACCCGCCTGCTGTACCTGCACGGCGGCTTGCACCTGCTCAAACAACAGGACGGCAGCACCCGTCAACGCAGCGCCAGCGACAGCCAGTTGCTCGATGGATTTGCCGTGAACACCCCCGGCGATGTGCCGCTGTTCGTCAACGAAAGCAGCAGCGACGACAAGCTCAAGACGATCCGCAGCTCCGATTACCTGAGCTGGTGTCTCGGCGAACTGGCGGGGCATCAAGGCGGGCTGTGCCTGTTCGGCCAACATCTGGACAGCAGCGACCGCCACCTGCTGCAAGCGATCAAGCAAGCCCGCCCGGCGCACCTGGCGATTGCCATCCGGCCATTGAGCGAGGCCTCGATCATCAGCCAGAAGCAGCATTACGCCCAACGCTTTACCGACACGGCCGATCTGCCGCTGTACTTCTTCGACGCCAGCAGCCACCCTTTGGGCTCGCCCGGTCTGGAAGTCCAGGTGCCCGTACCGATTCGCAAGCGGCGTTGACAGTGCGGCAAACTGTACGGATGAACTTGTGACCAACTGTAACAAGATCATCCGTGCCGGCTGTGGCTCAATGACTGAACTTATCTGCCACAGGCTTTTGCTATGTCCAGCCGCGAAAACACCGGGATGGCCCTTGGTCTGCTCGGTGTCATCATTTTCAGCCTGACCCTGCCGATGACCCGTATCGTCGTGCAGGAACTGCATCCGCTGCTCAACGGCCTCGGCCGCGCCCTGCTGGCAGCCATTCCGGCAGCGGCATTGCTGCTCTGGCGTCGGGAGAGATGGCCGACCTGGCAGCAGATCAAAGGCCTGAGCCTGGTGGCGCTGGGGGTGATCCTTGGCTTTCCGGTGTTTTCCGCCTGGGCCATGCAGACGGTGCCTGCGTCCCACGGTGCCCTGGTCAACGGTCTGCAGCCTTTGTGCGTCGCGTTCTATGCTGCCTGGCTGTCCCACGAGCGGCCGTCGAAAGCCTTCTGGGCCTGCGCCGCACTGGGCAGTGCGTTGGTGCTGGTGTACGCGATGATCATGGGCGCCGGGCAGATTCAGGCCGGTGACCTGTTGATGCTCGCGGCGATTGCCGTCGGCGGCCTGGGATATGCCGAAGGTGGACGACTGGCGCGCGAGATGGGCGGCTGGCAGGTGATCTGCTGGGCCCTGGTGCTGGCCAGCCCGCTGTTGATCGGCCCAGTGGTGTACCTGGCCCTGCAACATCAGGGGCCGGTTAGCGCACAGGCCTGGTGGGCCTTTGGCTATGTGTCGCTGTTCTCGCAGTTCATCGGCTTTTTTGCCTGGTATGCCGGGCTGGCCCTGGGTGGCATTGCGCGGGTCAGCCAGATCCAGCTGCTGCAGATTTTCTTCACCATCGCCTTTTCCGCGCTGTTCTTTGGTGAGCAGGTCGAGCCGATTACCTGGTTGTTTGCCGCGGGAGTGATCGGTACGGTGGTGTTGGGGCGCAAGACTCGTGTGCATCCGGCACCAGTGAGGGCCTGATAGGGCCTCATCGCGGGGCAAGCCCGCTCCCACAGGGTGGGAG
>JBOICD010000062.1:0-11737 GCA_050739855.1 Pseudomonas sp. | reverse complement strand
TGATGCCCAGGCCTTGCAGCTGGTCGAACGCCAGGGCATTGCCAAGCGTGAGGAGTTCGGCCCCAATGCCCCTGCCTCTAATGCCGAATTGCTCGAGCGCCTGCGCCTGGCCCGTGAGCATGGCTATGCCTGGGTTGTAGAGAGCTCGGCGGTGGGCACCTCGGCACTCGCCGCAGTGGTGCGCCATCCTGTAGATGGCCATACGGTGGGGGTTCTCAGCATCGCCGGGCCCAGCGCGCGGATGAGTGAAGCGCGTATGCACGCGTTGGCGCCGGTGCTGCTGGCGGCGGCGGCGGAGTTGTCGGCGGCAAGTCCCGCGTCCGACCTGTTCGTTTAATCCATCGCGGGGCAAGCCCAATCCCACAGGGTGTCACTGGGCCGGTGGGAGCGGGCTTGCCCCGCGATGGTTCTGCTTGCAATAAAACTGGAACTCGGTTCTAAATAACTGAAATTTCAGTTCCCCGAGATTGCACCCCATGCCCCGTCCCACCGCGCTCAACGACGCCAGCCAGCCACTACGGGGGATTCTGCTGGTGGTGCTGGCGATGTTCCTGTTTGCCAGCCATGACGCCCTGTCCAAGTACCTGGCCGGGTTCTATCCGATCCTCTGGGTGGTCTGGGCCCGCTATCTGGTGCACACCCTGTTGATGATGGCGATCTTCCTGCCGCAGTCCGGGTTGCGTGTGTTACGCACGCGGCGGCCGGGGCTGCAGGCGTTGCGCGCATTGTGTTTGCTCGGCACCAGTCTGTTGTTTACCACCGCCTTGCAGTACATCCCGCTTGCCGAGGCGACCGCGGTCAACTTCCTCGCGCCTTTGCTGGTGACGGCGTTGTCCTTGCCGTTGTTGGGCGAGAAGGTGACGCGCGGCCAGTGGGCGGCGGTGTTGGTGAGTTTCGTCGGGGTGACGGTGATCGTCCATCCCGGCGGCGCACTGTTCACCCCGGCAGTGCTGCTGCCTTTCGGTTCGGCGCTGTGTTTCTGCTTCTACCAATTGCTGACCCGCAAGCTCAGCGAAATCGACAGCCCGACCACCAGCAACTTCTTTACCGGGGTGCTCAATACGCTGGTGATGAGTGCCATCGTGCCGATGTTCTGGCAAACGCCGAGCCTGATCCATGGATTGATGGCGGTGGCGCTCGGTACCTGCGGGATGACCGCGCACCTGTTCCTGACCCAGGCTTTCCGCCACGCGCCACCGGCCATGCTGGCGCCGTTCAGTTACTGTCAGATCGTGTTCGCCGGGATACTCGGCCTGGTGCTGTTCGGACACAGCCCGGACATGGCCGGGCTGGTCGGTATCGCGCTGATCTGCCTCAGCGGCCTGGGCGCTGCCTGGTTGCAGCGCAAGCCTTAAGCTTTGACCTTTGGCACCTTGCGCGGAGCCATCAGATACATCCAGGCCAGGGCAATGAAGTACATGGCCGGGATCATGGTGAACAGCAAAGTGTAGTTGTTGTTGGTGGTGGTCAGGATGTAGCCCACCAACTGGGTCATGAACATCCCGCCGATGGCCGCGCACATGCCACCGAAACCGAACACCGTACTCATCATGTGCTTGGGCGTGTAGTCCATCACCAGGCTCCAGATATTGGCGGTCCAGGCCTGGTGCGCGGCGATTGCCAGGGAAATGGCCAGTACCGCAATCCACAAGCTGCTGGCGCCAGCGGCGAAGATCACGCCGATGATGGTGATCGCAAACAGCAGCATCGACAGCAGGCGAGCCTTGACCGGCGCCATGCCACGGCCAATCAGCAACGACGAGAGAATGCCGCCGCCAACGCTGCCGAAGTCGGCGCTGATGTAGATGACGATCAGTGGAATACCCATCTGCGTCACGCTGATGCCCAGGTTGTACTGCTGGTTGAGGAACGGCGGCAGCCAGTACAGGTAGAACCAGAACACCGGTGCGGTCATCGAGTAGGCCAGGGCGAAGGCCCAGGTGCCGCGCATGCGCAGGATGCGCGAAAAGGGCACGCGGGCCTGATCCGGTTCCATTTCGCCTTGCACATAGGCCAGTTCTTCCTTGCTGAGCGTTGGATGGTCTTCCGGGTTGAAGTACTTAAGACTCCAGAAAATCACCCACACCAGGCCCAGTGCGCCCATGCCCATGAATGCGGCCTGCCAGCCCCAGACGCTGAGAATCAGCGGCAACAGCATCGGGGTGAACATCGCCCCGACGTTGGTCCCGGCGTTGAAGATGCCGGTGGCCACCGCCCGCTCGCCGGCGGGGAACCACAGGCGGGTGGTCTTGACGCAGGCCGGGTAGTTGGCGGCTTCGGTCAGGCCGAGAATGAAGCGGCAGACCATGAAGCCTACTGCCGAAGTGGCCAGGCCGTGAGCACCGGTGGTCAGGCTCCAGAGCAGCACCGCGCAGAAGAACACGCGCTTGACGCCGATGCGGTCGATCAACCGGCCCTGGAGGACGAAGCCGATGGCGTAGCCGACCTGGAACCAGAAGTTGATGTTGGCGTAATCCATCGCCGTCCAGCTCATTTCCTTGGCCAGGATCGGCTGCATGACGCCCAGGGCGGCGCGGTCTATGTAGTTCAGGGTCGTGGCAAAGAACACCAGGGCAAGCATGACCCAACGGGTCTTGCCGACCGCCATGGCGCCACGGATCTTGTCGCCGATACCGGCGTGCGGGTTGCTGGCCAGCGGCTGGGCCATGCGGGAACTGTGCGAATGGATCATGGGAGGGTTACCCGTATTTTTATGTTTATGGGTCAAGCCTTGGTCACGCAACGCTAAGGACGCCGGGGTGTACGGCTGTCGGTTGAAACGGCAGGGGTCGAGGCGCTTTTGGCGCGTCGAGCATCACTGCCCGGTGTCGAAATGGTGCGCCTGTGGTCAAAAAAGGGTCAATTCGTTGAACGCTATTATGGGCGATAACCGAACACAAAACTAACCAGTTAGTACCTTTTTAATTGAGCAAAAAGTGTGCAACGCCAATAATCGCAGCATCCGGGTTTTGCCTGCCCATCGGAGCCATAAAAATGCAGCGTTCAATTGCCACCGTGTCCTTGAGCGGTACCTTGCCTGAAAAACTCGACGCCATTGCCGCCGCGGGCTTTGACGGGGTCGAGATCTTCGAAAATGACTTGCTCTACTACGCCGGCAGCCCGCGGGAGATCCGCCAGCGCTGTGCTGATCTGGGCCTGGCAATCACTCTGTTTCAGCCGTTTCGCGACTTCGAAGGCTGCCGTCGTGAGCGTCTGGCGCGCAACCTGGACCGTGCTGAGCGTAAGTTCGACCTGATGCAGGAGCTGGGCACTGATCTGGTGCTGGTGTGCAGCAACGTTGCTGCTGATTCGTTGGGCGAGCGTCAGGTGCTGGTCGACGATCTGCGTCTGCTGGCCGAGCGTGCCGGGGCCCGCGATCTGCGCATCGGCTACGAAGCGTTGGCCTGGGGCCGGCATGTGAACACCTGACAGCAGGTCTGGGACATTGTCCAGGCCGCGGACCATGCCAGCCTGGGGATGATTCTCGACAGTTTTCACACCTTGTCGCTCAAGGGCGACCCGAGTGCGATCGCCCAGGTCCCTGGCGACAAGATCTTCTTCGTGCAGATGGCTGATGCACCGCTGCTGGCGATGGATGTGCTGGAGTGGAGCCGGCATTTTCGTTGCTTCCCGGGGCAGGGCGAGTTCGATCTGGCGGGCTTTCTGGCACCGATTCTGGCCAGCGGCTATCGTGGGCCGTTATCGCTGGAAATCTTCAACGATGGTTTCCGCGCCGCGCCACCGCGCGCCAATGCCGCCGACGGTCTGCGTTCGTTGCTGTATCTGGAAGAGAAGACCCGCCAGCGCCTTGAACAGCAGACCTCGCCAGCGCAGGACGATCTATTGTTCGCGCCACCGCCAGCCAGTGCCTACGATGGCATCGAGTTTCTTGAATTTGCCGTTGACGACGCCCTCGGCGCCAAGCTGGGTACCTGGCTGGAACGCCTGGGCTTCACCCGTGCCGGTACCCATCGCTCGAAAAATGTCAGTTTGCTGCGCCAGGGCGATATCAACCTGATCCTCAACGCCGAGCCCTATTCGTTTGCCCACAACTTTTTCGAAAGCCACGGCCCGTCCTTGTGTGCCACGGCAATCCGGGTCAAGGACAGCGCCCAGGCTCTGGCTCGCGCGGTGGCCTTCCATGGCCAGCCCTACCGTGGCCTGGTCGGACCGAACGAGCGCGAGCTGGCGGCGGTGCGTGCACCAGATGGCAGCCTGATCTACCTGGTCGATCAGGACGCCGAAGGGCGGACCATCTACGATACCGATTTCAGCCTGGTGCAAACCTCGGGTAACAGCCTCGGCCTCAAGCGCATCGATCACATGGCCCTGGCCTTACCGGCTGATGGCCTGGACAGTTGGGCGCTGTTCTACAAGAGCCTGCTGGATTTCACCGCCGATGACGAAGTGGTCCTGCCTGATCCTTATGGCCTGGTAAAAAGCCGGGCGCTGCGCAGCCGTTGCAGCTCGATCCGCCTGCCGTTGAATATTTCGGAAAACCGCAACACGGCCATTGCTCATGCCCTGTCGCATTATCGCGGCTCGGGTGTGCATCACATCGCCTTCGACTGCGAGGATATCTTTGCCGCGGTCAAGCAAGCCAAGGAGGCCGGTGTGGCGTTGCTCGACATCCCGCTCAACTATTACGACGACCTGGCTGCGCGCTTTGATTTCGACGACGAGTTCCTCAGTGAGCTGGCCTACTACAACGTGCTCTATGATCGCGACGCCCAGGGCGGCGAGCTGTTTCATGTGTACACCGAACCGTTCGAGGAGCGCTTTTTTTTCGAGGTTTTGCAGCGGCGCAATGGCTACAGTGGCTACGGCGCGGCCAACGTCGCCGTGCGTCTGGCGGCCATGGCCAAGGCCCGTGCGGGCGCCCCGGCACAGGCCCGATTGTAGGGCAGGGGCCGGCAGGCTTTCTTCCTTATCCCCCGGGGCTCATAATCACCGGGTTAACCGTTGGCCACGAGTCCCGTATGACAACTACTCCAGCACTCTGCGCCGCCCCTGAACCTGTGGCGCGCAAGGGGCGCAAGAACAATCCGGAAAAGACCCGCGAGAACATTCTCCAGGCGGCAATCAGCGAGTTCGTCCAACAGGGACTGGCTGGCGCCCGGGTCGATGCCATCGCCGAGCGCACCCAGACCTCCAAACGCATGATCTACTACTACTTCAACAGCAAGGAGCAGTTGTACGTCGAGGTGCTGGAGAAACTCTACGGCGATATCCGCAACACCGAGAGCAGCTTGCACCTGGCTGAACTGGAACCGCGTCAGGGCATTCGCCGGCTGGTGGAGTTCACCTTCGATCACCATGATCGCAACGTCGATTTCGTGCGTATCGTCTGCAACGAGAACATGCATCACGGCGAGTATGTGAAGCGCTCTTCGGTCATTCGCTCGATGAACAAGACCGTGCTCAATGCGCTGGACGAGATCCTGCACCGCGGGGCTGCCGAGGGGGTCTTCCGTCAGGGCCTGGAGGCGCTGGATGTACACCTGTTGATCAGTTCGTTCTGCTTCTACCGGGTGTCGAACCGCAACACCTTTGGCGAGATCTTCCAGGTTGATTTCGAAGATGCTGCGCTCAAGGCGCGTCATCGCGAGATGATTTGCGAGTCGGTGCTGAGGTTTTTGCAGGCCTGATCCATTGCAATCGCGGGGCAAGCCCGCTCCCACAGGTGATGTGTATTCCCTGTGGGAGCAGGCTTGCCCCGCGATGTTTTTCAGCTGCCCATACTATTGAAGTGCTCAAGCATCCGCGCCGCATCCGGCTGCAAGCCGCTGAACAACTCAAGCGCCTTCACCGCCTGAAACACCGCCATGTTCGAACCATCCAGAGTGCGACAGCCCAAGGCTCGGGCCTCGCGCAGCAGTTCGGTTTCCAGCGGAAAGTAGACGATCTCCGCCACCCACAGATCAGCCTTTAGCAACGCCTTGGGCACCGGCATGCCCGGCAGTTTGGCCATGCCCATCGGCGTGGTGTTGACCAGGCCATCGGCTTCGCTCAGGGCATTGGCCAGATCATTCCCGACGCGGGCACGGTTGCCGTCGAAATGCGCATTGAGGTTATCCACCAGCGCCTGAGCCCGTGTCACTTCGACATCGAATACCGTCAACTGCCCGACCCCTTCGGCCAGCAGTGCATGGGCCACCGCAGCCCCGGCGCCACCAGCGCCCATTTGCACCACCTGACGGCGTGGCGCGTCGTTCAGGCCACGGCGAAAGCCTTCGGCGAAACCCAGGCAGTCGGTGTTGTGACCGATACGCTTGCCGTCCTTGAGCACCACGGTATTGACCGCGCCAATGCCTCGGGCTTCGGCGGAGAGTTCATCGAGCAACGGCAGGATTGCCTGTTTGCACGGGAAGGTGATGTTCAGGCCGGTGTAACCCATGGCTTCGGCAGCGCTGAGCAGTTGCTCCAGAGCGCTGCTGTCGAGTTTCAACTGATCCAGATCGATCAACCGGTACAGGTAGTTAAGACCCAGGGCATGGCCTTCGTGCTCATGCAGTGCCGGGGTGCGTGAGGCCTGGATACCTGCACCGATCAGGCCGGCGAGGATGCCAGGAGAGGGGGCCGGATTCATGGGGAAACTCCATTGTTGTTCTTGGGAAGAGGTTTTCGCTGAAAATGTACCGTTTGGTTAATCCGGTCAATCGATGAACGCGGTCGAGGGCGTTTTTCTGTGCGCTGATCGCACAGCCTGTGCTACACCTGTTGATTCGCACCTGACCACGGAGGGAGACATGGCAATGCCGTTCAACGACTCGCAGTTGCTGGGTGAAACCTGGCCGGGCCTGGCCAACCTGACCCAGTCGATCTTCGCTGCCCTCGGTGGCCAGGGCTTTCGCAACAGCTTCCGGCTGGATCGCTCGCAGGCGACCTGCCTGCTGTTGATCGACGGCCTGGGCTGGAACCTGCTCCAGGCCCATGCCTGGCACGCGCCATTCCTCGCCTCATTGATGCAGCCGGATTCGTATTTTCGCGTGGGCTTTCCGGCGACCACCGCCGCAAGCCTGGCCTCGGTGACCTCGGGGCTTGGCAGCGGCGCCCATGGCATTGTCGGCTGCAGCTTTGCCCTGGATCAGCAGACCGAGTTGTCACCCTTGTCGTGGACCACTGCTGCGCTGCAAGCCGAAGCACAGCCAGGCGCGGCACCGGCGCCGGAATCGTTCATCGTGCCGCCCGATGCCTGGAGCCTGGCCAGCGCTCAGGGCATTGCCATCAGCACGGTCATGCTCGGCCGCTATGCCAACTCGGCGTTCAGCCAGGCGATCTACAAGGCCGGACGGATACTCCCGGCCCCGGCCTATGACGCCTACCCGGAACTGATCAATGCAGCGCTGGCGACTGACCAGCCTGCTTTCTGTTTTGCCTATTTCGGCGACCTGGATTTTGCCGGGCACCTGTTCGGTCCGGGCTCAGAGGCCTGGATCAAACAACTGGAAATTGCTGACCAGCTGGCTCAGGCCATCGCCCGCCAACTACCGGAGCGGGTGCAACTGATGGTCATCGCCGACCACGGCATGCTGGCGCTGGACAGCGAAAAGGTACGTGACTTCGATCTCGACCCGGTGTTGCAGGAGGGCGTTCGCGCCATCGCCGGTGACATCCGTGCGCGCTATCTGTATGTGCCGACCCAGCAGGACCGTGTGCACCAGCGCTGGCAGAATCACTTGGGCGAACAGTACCAGGTGTTGTCCAAGGCCCAGGCGATTGCCGCGGGCTTGTTCGGTGATGTCTTGCTCAGCCAGGCCGAGGCGCGGATTGGCGACCTGATCGTGGTGCCGACCGGGGCCGGCGGGATTATTCGCAGCGAAGCGGAGAAGCACGCCAGTCAATGGCGTGGGCATCATGGGGCGTTGACGGATGAGGATCAGAAGGTGCCGTTGCTGATGATCGCGGGGCAAGTCGGGTCGCCGCACCGCCGCTCCCACAGCTAGAGTGGGAGCGGGCTTGCCCCGCGATGGCGACGCCGCTGACTCAACGGCGAACCAGCAACACCCCACTCTCCATGTGATGGGTATACGGAAACTGGTCAAATAACGCACAACGTTCGATGCGGTGTGTGTCATGCAACTGGGCGATGTTCGCCGCCAGGGTTTCCGGGTTGCAGGAGATGTACAGGATATTGTCGAAGCGCCGGGTCAGCTCGCAGGTGTCCGGGTCCATACCGGCACGCGGCGGGTCGACGAACACGCTGCCGAACTGGTAGCTCTTCAGGTCGATGCCTTCCAGACGGCGGAACGGGCGTACTTCGTTGAGCGCCTCGGTCAGCTCTTCGGCGGACAGGCGCACCAGGCGCACGTTATCCACCGCATTGTCGTCAAGGTTGTGCAGCGCGGCGTTGACCGAGGTCTTGCTGATCTCGGTGGCCAGCACCTTGCGCACCCGGGTCGCCAGCGGCAGGGTGAAGTTGCCGTTGCCACAGTACAGCTCGAGCAGGTCGTCCTGGCGCTCGCCGAGGGCCTCGTAGGCCCAGTTGAGCATCTTCTGGTTCACAGCGCCGTTAGGCTGCGTGAAGGCGCCTTCCGGCTGGCGATAGCGGAAGTTGCGTCCGGCGATCTGCAGTTCTTCAACCGCGTAATCGCGACCGATCACCACGCGTTTGCCCTTGGAACGGCCGATGATGCTGACATCCAGGTCTTTGGCCAGCTGCTGCGCGGCGGCTTCCCAGTGCTCGTCCAGCGGACGGTGGTAGCACAGGGTGATCATCGCGTCGCCGGCCAGGGTGGTGAGGAACTCGACCTGGAACAGCTTGAAGCTCAGCGCCGAACTGGCCTGCCAGGCGGCCTTGAGCCGCGGCATCAGTTCGTTGATGCGCAGGCTGGCGATCGGGAAGTCTTCGATCAGGATCGGCGTGTGCTTCTCACCCGGAGCGAACATCGCATAGAAGCGTTGCTCGTTTTCGCGCCACAGGCGGAACTCGGCGCGCAGACGGTAGTGCTCGCGCGGCGAATCGAACACCGCAGGTTCCGGAGCATCGAAAGGCGCCAACAGCTCGCGCAGGCGCGCGGCCTTGGCGTCGAGCTGCTGGGTGTAGGTCGAAGGGTCGAAGACAGCACTCATGCGTTGAACCAGCCCAGCTTGATAACGAACAGGATCGAGAGAATCACCAGTGCCGAGTTCAGGTCACGGCCACGGCCGGAGATCAGCTTGATCGCGGTCCAGGAAATGAAACCGAAAGCGATGCCGTTGGCGATCGAGTAGGTCAGCGGCATGGCCAGGGCAGTGATGACCACGGGCGCAGCCTCGGTAACGTCGTCCCAGTTTATTTCAGCCAGGCCCGAAGCCATCAATACAGCGACGAACAACAGTGCCGGTGCGGTGGCGAAGGCCGGCACGCTACCGGCCAGCGGTGCGAAGAACAGCGCCAGCAGGAACAGGATGGCGACCACGATGGCGGTCAGGCCGGTGCGTCCGCCAGCACTCACGCCGGCAGCCGACTCGATGTAGCTGGTGGTGGTCGAGGTGCCCAGCAGAGAACCGGCCATGGCCGCAGTACTGTCAGCGATCAGGGCGCGGCCCATCTTCGGCATGTGACCGTCCTTGCGCATCAGGCCGGCACGTTTGGCGACGCCGATCAGGGTGCCGGAGTTGTCGAACAGGTCAACGAACAGGAAGGCGAAGATCACGCTGATCAGGCCGACATCCAGGGCGCCCTTGATGTCCAGCTGCAGGAAAGTCGGGGCCAGCGAGGGCGGCATCGAGACCACACCCGCGAACGGGGTGACGCCCAGGGCGATCGAGGCCACGGTCACCGTCAGGATACCGATCAGTACTGCGCCACGGACCTTCAGCGCTTCAAGGGCGACAATCAGGAAGAAGCCCAGGGTGGCGAGGATCGGTGCCGGTTGCTTGAGGTCGCCCAGGCCCACCAGGGTCGCCTGGTTGTCGACGACGATACCGGCGTTGTGCAGGGCGATCAGTGCCAGGAACAGGCCGATACCGGCGGCGATGGCCGAACGCAGTGGCAGCGGAATGCTGTTGACGATCCACTCACGGATACGAAAGATCGACAGCAGGAAGAACAGCACCGCCGAAATGAATACCGCACCAAGGGCCACCTGCCAGGTGTGGCCCATGTGCAGGACCACGGTGTAGGTGAAGAAGGCGTTCAGGCCCATACCCGGCGCCAGGGCGATCGGGTAGTTGGCGATCAGGCCCATGGTGGTCGAGCCGATGGCGGCTGCCAGACAGGTGGCAACGAACAGCGCGCCCTTGTCCATGCCGGTCTCGCCGAGAATGCTCGGGTTGACGAACAGGATATAGGCCATGGCCAGGAAGGTGGTCACGCCCGCGAGAATTTCGGTGCGGACATTGGTGTCGTGTGCTTTTAGTTGAAACAGCCTTTCCAGCATGCCTGCTCCCCGTGGCGCGCCCCGGCGCCGTGAATGTATCGACCCCATCAGCAAAGCACAGACCGTACCGGACGGTTTGTGGAATTTGATTGGGCCGGAAAAAAGCCGCGCATCATACCAGCATGCTTGGCTAGCGGTAATTAATGTCGCGATACACTGCAGATATCTGCAGTTTCTGCACCGATTCCCCCACATCACCCTCATGAGAGCCAGCTGTGCAACTGATTGATTACCGCGACCTGAGCCAGGCCCAGCGCGACCAACTGGTCGACATTCAGGTGCACCCCGAGCAACAGCGCTATTGCGGCGATATAGCGAGTGCGCTGTACATCCTGCTGAGCGCTGAAAGCGATGACATGCGCGGCGTGGTGCTATTGCTCGATGCCGAGCCAAGGGCCTTCCTGTTGCTCCAGCGCGGGGCGTTCCTGCCGCCCTGGGCCGCGGCCGATGCGGCCACGATCAATGCCTTGCAGGTGGATCGACGCTTGCAGGGGCGCGGCCTGGGACGATTTTGTATGCAGGCATTACCCGATCGGGTTCGCGCCTGCTGGCCGGATGTTCGCCGCCTGCAATTGTCGGTGGAACCAGACAATCACGCCGCCCTGGCGTTGTACCGGGGGACTGGCTGGATTGACAGCGGTGATGGCTACCGCGCCCGCAAGGGCTACGAGTGTCAACTGACCCTCATGCTGTGAGCGACTACGCTTTATTCATACCCCAGGCGGAGTGCAGTGATGAGCCACAGAGCCCTGATCGTAATTGCTGAAGGCGTGGATGACCTGCAGAGCGTGACCCTGATCGACGTGTTGCGCCGCGCCGAAGTGGAAGTGGTGGTGGCCAGCATCGAAGGCCGGCGCATGCTTACCTGTGCCCGTGGCACTCGCTTGACCGCCGACGGCATGCTGGTGGACTTGCTTGCCCAGCCATTCGACCTGATCGTGTTGCCGGGGGGCGAGAAAGGGGTGCAGCACATGGCGGTGCACCAACCGCTGACACAGCGGGTAATGGATCAGGCCAAAGCCGGCAAGTTTTTTGCCGCGATTGGCGAAGGGCCCTTGGCATTGCAGGCTTTTGGGGTATTGCGTCAGCGGTGCATGACCTGTCATCCGGATGTCAGTCAGCAGCTGTCCGGGTGCAGTTTCGTTGATCAGCCGGTGGTGGTGGATGATAATTGTATTACCGCCCAGGGCTCGGGAGCGGCGCTGGCGTTTGCTTTGACGCTGGTGGAGCAATTGGTGAGCAGGGCGGTTCGTAACCGAATTGCGGGACAGCTGCAGGTGTGACAGTTCTGGCCTCATCGCGGGGCAAGCCCGCTCCCACAGCAGGTGGCAGCAACTGGCTGTGAAGCCAACCTCACCCGGTGGGAGCGGGCT
>JBOICD010000061.1:0-11750 GCA_050739855.1 Pseudomonas sp. | reverse complement strand
CCACTAAGCCCTATCACTTTACCCATCTCACTCGGCAAGGAAGCTAGTTAGCACTTATTCGTCGAGGAGTTGCTGCATGTCCCGCGTTTTTCAAACCTTCCTGCGCCCCAGTTTGCTGGCCATCGCCATTGCCCTGTCCGCCCCCCTGGCGAGCAGCCCGCTGGTTGCCGCCGAGCAATCCAGCCTGCGCAGTTACAACCTGCCCGCGGCACCGCTTTCGAGCACCCTGAACCAGATCGCAAGCCAAGCCGGTATCGCCCTGACCCTGGACCCGAGCCTGGCCAGCGGCCGCACCTCGGCAGCGGTCAACGGCCAGTACAGCGGCGTCGGCGCCCTGCAGGCAGCCCTGCGTGGCACCGGCCTGCAATTGCAGCAGAGCAGCGCGGGCACCTACACCCTGATAGCGACCCCAGAAGGCTCCCTGGCCTTGCCGGAAACCAGCATCAACGCCACTGGCGATTATGAAAGCGCCTGGGGCCCGGCCACCGGTTTCACTGCCACCCGCACTGCGGCGGGCACCAAGACCGACACCCCAATCGTCGAAATCCCACGTTCGATGACCGTCATCACCCGCGAACAACTGGATGACCGTCAGGTCCTCAACCTCAACGACGCCCTGCGCTACACCGCTGGCGTGCAAAGCAGCGGCTACGCTTCCGATCCCCGCGCCGACTGGCTGCGGGTTCGCGGCTTCGACCCGACCCAGTTCCTTGATGGCCTGCCGTTGCCAAAAGGTTCGTTCGCCAACCCCAAGGTCGAACCGTGGAACCTTGAACGTATCGCTGTACTGCGTGGCCCGGCCTCGTCCGTCTACGGCCAGACCCCGCCAGGCGGCATGCTCGACATGGTCAGCCGTCGCCCGCAGGCCGAAAGCGCCCACGAGGTCGAAGCACAGGTTGGCAGCAACAACCACCGCCAGATCAACGTCGACAGCACCGGCAAAATCGATGACGAGGGCCAGTTCCTCTACCGCGTCAGCGGCGTGGTGCGCGACAGTGGCTCGCCAACCGACCATGTGCCGGACAAGCGCTACAACCTTGCGCCCAGCCTGACCTGGAACATGGATGAAGACACCAGCCTGACCTTCATCACCCAGTTCACCCGCGACGATACCGGCATCTCCGGACAGTTCCTGCCGATACAAGGCACCAAGCTGGACTCGCCGGCCGGCGATATCTCCCACCACAAGAACCTCGGCGATCCGGACTGGGAGTTCTACGACCGCACTTACTACGCGCTCGGTTACGCCTTCGAGCATCGCTTGAACGATGTCTGGCAGTTCCGTCAGAACCTGCGCTACACCAAGAGCGATCTGTCGTTCCAGGGCATCAACGTTGCGACCATGAACAACGGCTTCGTCGAGGCAGACGGCACGGTCCCGCGGGAAACCGGCATCGTCAACGAAGACATCAGCCAGTTCGCCGTGGATAACAACTTCCAGGCCGACTTCCAGACCGGTGCCTTGAGCCACACCCTGTTGATCGGCCTCGACCACCAGCGCTCGAACACCAATTACCGGTGGGACTACGGCCTGAGCTACAGCGTGCCGCCAGGCAACGTGATCAAGCCTCCGTATGGCCAGGACTTCTCCAACGTCCAGTACTTCACCATGTACGACTACAACCAGAAGACCCGCCAGACCGGCTTCTACGTCCAGGACCAGATTGCCTTGGACAACTGGCGCCTGACCGTGGGTGGCCGTGAAGACTGGGTACACACCGGCACCACCTTCCACAACCTCGACGACGCCACCAGCACCGAGCGCGACACGGCCTTCACCGGCAACGTCGGCCTGAGCTATGTCTTCGACAACGGCGTGACCCCGTACATTTCCTATACCGAGTCGTTCCAGCCGACCACCGGCGCAGCGGTCTCGGCCACTGAGTCGTTCAAGCCGACCGAAGGGCGCCAGTATGAAGTGGGCGTGAAGTATCAGCCGGTGGGCAGCAAGAACCTGTACACCGCCGCGGTCTACGACCTGCGCCAGGAGAGCGTGAAAGTTGCCGAAGGTAACCTCACCCGTCAGGTTGGCGAGCTGCAGGTCCGCGGTCTTGAACTGGAGGCGACTACCCAGGTGACCGACAACCTCAAACTGATCGGTTCCTACAGCTACACCGACACTGAAATCCTCAAGGGCGCGGCCAACGAGCAAGGCAATCGCATGGCCCTGATCCCGCGCAATCAGGCGACCCTGTGGGCTGACTACACCTGGTACAACGGCCTGCTTGACGGCTTCGGCATCGGCGGTGGCGTGCGCTATGTCGGCGACAACTATGGCAACACCGCCAACACCGATCTGGCCCACGTTGGCTCCTACACCGTCTACGATGCCTCGGTCCATTACGACCTGGGCCGCAAGATCAGCACCCTCAGAGGCATGACCGTAGCGGTCGAAGCCAAGAACCTGTTCGACAAGGACTACCTGGCCAACTGCGATGGCTACTGGTGTTACTACGGTGACGAGCGCAACGTGGTTGCCAGCGTGAATTACAAGTTCTAAGGGCGTTAATGAAAAGCCAGACCATCCGCCGCTGGTCCTTTGTCCACACCTGGACCAGCCTGATCTGCACCCTGTTCCTGTTGATGCTGGCAGTGACCGGCTTGCCACTGATCTTTCACCACGAGATCGACCACTTGCTGGGCGATGCTCCGCAATTGAAGGAGATGCCGGCCGACACGCCGAAACTGGACCTGCAGCAGCTGGTCCTCAAAGCCCAGGCGCATCGCCCGGGCGAGGTCATGCAGTACTTCGGCTGGGATGAGGACGACAGCAATGGCGTAATCGCGATCATGGCGGCCACCGCCGGTACCGAGCCGAACTCGTCGCATACCTTCATGCTCGATGCCCGCACCGGTGAGGCGGTGGAAATGCCATCGGCCAATGGCGGCTTCATGATGACCATGCTGCGCCTGCATGTAGACATGTTTGCCGGCCTGCCCGGCAAGCTGCTGCTGGCGTTCATGGGCTTGCTGTTCGTCGTCGCGATCATCTCCGGCACGGTGCTCTATGCACCGTTCATGCGCCGTCTGAAGTTCGCCACGGTGCGCCATGAAAAGTCGCCGCGCTTGCGCTGGCTCGATCTGCACAACCTGATCGGCATCGTCACCCTGACCTGGGCCCTGGTGGTTGGCATGACCGGAGTGATCAGTGCCCTGTCGGACCTGGTCATCGCGGCGTGGCGCAACGACAGTTTGAGCGCGATGGTGGCGCCTTACCGTGACGCCCCGCCCTTGACGCAACTGGCACCGGTCAGCCGGGTGCTGGACATCGCAGCCGAAGCCGCGCCGGGGATGGTGCCGGACTTTATCGCGTTTCCGGGCACACGTTTCTCCAGCGAGCATCATTACGCGGTATTCATGAAAGGCGCTACGCATTTGACTGCGCACCTGCTGACACCGGTACTGATCGATGCGACGACCCTGGCGGTGACCGCTGTTGGTGACCGGCCCTGGTACATGGACGCGATGGGACTGTCGCAGCCGCTGCATTTCGGTGACTACGGTGGTCGGCCGATGCAGGTCCTCTGGGCTGTGCTGGACGTTCTGACAATTATCGTCCTTGGCAGTGGCGTGTACCTGTGGGTTGTGCGCCGTCGGGCTACGGCCGCGGTGCCGGCCGCCCAGGTAGAGGTGGCAGGATGAAGCGCAAGACTTCAAGCCTGCGCGCCGTGTTCGGCATGCCTGCCTTGATCGCACTATTCGGTGCGGCGGGTCTGTTTGCGGCGTTGCTGGGGGATGGCTGGTGGGACGCACTGGCGTGGATAGGGCTGGGATTGCCAGCCTGGTTCAGCTTGCGGGGTTTCTGGCCGGCTTCCAGATAGTTATCGCGGGGCAAGCCCGCTCCCACAGTATGTGTATGTGTGGGAGCGGGCTTGCCCCGCGATGGCTCAGTCAGCCAACTTCGGCAGACACTCATCCAGCCGCTTGTGCAGCGCACTGCCACTCGGCCAGTTACGCAACAGCCGCGCCCGGTCACGGGCAAAGGCCGGGGCGAAACTGAGCTGGGTGGCGTGCTGGCACATGGCGTCCAGATCGATCAGCGACCACTGGCCGTCCTGCCAGAACAGGTTGTGCCCCTTCATGTCGCCATGGCTGATGCGCTCATGAATCAGCTGCTTCAACAGCGCCTGCAACGCCTGCAGCTGCGTCTCAGGCACCTCACCGCTATCGACGTAAGGCGCGAAGCATGCGATCAGGTCCGGCCCGTCAGCATACTCGGTCACCAGGTAGGCGCGACTACGCAGGCCAATGACCCGCTGCTCCAGCACCGCCAGCGGCCGTGGCGTGGCGATGCCGAGAAACTCCAGGCGATGCCCTTCGATCCACGAGTGCCAGGCCCGGCTCGGGCGCCAGAAGCGCTTGAACCAGTGCGCGGTGTTCTTGATGTTGTAGCGCTTGAGGACCAATGGCCGACCGTTCACTTCAATGCGCGCAACACTGGCGGCACCACCGGTCTTGTACAGGTGACCCTGGTCGATCAGCGCATCGGCCTGCTCCAGCACCGGCAGCATGGCCGCCAGTTCGTTGCGCCGGATCGAACGCAAGCCAGAAAGGCCACGCTCGACGCTGAACAGCGTGCACTCGCGCCCGGCCTTCTCCAGGTAATCCTTCAGACGCCAGTGGCGCACCTTGTCGATCTGCTTCTGCAGGGCTTCCAGAGGCAGGGCATGCTCGGCGTTGGCCAGCAGGTAATGCACCAGCAGCTCTTCAATGAACGGCTCCAGGCGCTTGGGCAATTGCGCAAAGAGTACGCCGAGATTCTGCAGCACTTGCGCACGAGACAGTGGTTTGCCCGGGGTTTCGGCTTTGATCCCTGCGCCATCGATCAGGTACAGCTGGCCGCCATGACGCAACAGATTGTCCAGGTGCAGGTCTTCCTGCCACAAGCCCTTGGCGTGCATCTGCCCGACTGCCGCCAGCGCTTCACCGAGCACCCGCTGCTGTTCATCGGCCAGCGGCGGCAAGGCTTCGACTGCAGCCCAGGCATCGGCCAGGCTCTGGGCGTCGTCGAGGAATTCGAACAGTAACCAGCCACCCTCACCTTCGCGCAAGCCATCGGCAAGCAGCAGCGGCGTGGTCAGGCCTTGTGCCGCCAGCAGGCGCGCGCCTTCACGTTCACGCTGGAAATGCCGGGAAGCACTGCTGCCCACCAACAACTTTGCCAGCACCGGCTTGCCACGCCAGACGCCGGCGCCGACATAGCGCTGCCCGGGCAACACCCGCAGCAGGCTGAGCAGTTGCAGCTCGGCATTGCCGGCGGCGTCGGCCAGGCTGATGTTCAGGGGCAGGTCCGGGTGTCGCCCGGCATCCTTGAGTTCGGACAAACGCATCAGCGAGCCTCTTTTTCACGGCGGCGGCGCGTCAGACGCTGCAGCCAGGTATCGACCAGCATGCTGTCGGCAGGCTGTTCCAGGTAGGATGACAGCAGTACCCGCACTTCAGCTTCGCTCCAGACCGGTGCACGGCGCAACAGCGGTTCAAGGTCTTTGAGCCGGTCACGCATGCCCAGCAACAACGGCCGGGTTTTCTCCAGGTCGATCAGTTGCGCCAGCCAGCTATCGCTGCGTTCACGCAGGAAGATGTGCTTGGGATAGAAGCAGCCATGCACCTGGCCGGCGGCGTGCAGGGTACGCGCCAGCAGGCCACAGGCGCGCAGGATGCCTTGGCGCTGGCCGATCTCCAGCGTTGGCCATTGCCCGAGCAGGCTGTCCAGGTCGCTCCAGTCATCCAGGGCACGGGTCAGCAGGATCGCCCGGCGTTCACCGTCGATCTTGCGCTCACCGTAGTAGACCGCCTGCAGAGCGGGAATCCCCAGCTTCTGATAGCGACTGATATTGCGAAACTCACGGGCAAAGGTCGGCTCGCCGAAGGGCCGGTGCAGGGTGCGGGTCAGGTAATCGCTCTGGCGCTTGAGGTAGTAGCCCTTACCCTCCAGCTCCAGGCGATAGACGCTGCTCCAGCCACCGCGACCGGTATTGGGCTCATCCACTGCATCGAGCTGCAGCGCCCAGAGCTGGTCGAAACCGTTCAGGCCATGGCGCTCAAGCAGTGCCGACTCGGCACTGGCGAGAAAATCAGTCATTCGCGTCCCTCGAAAAACGTCACGACATGCCGGATCCGGCGCTTGTCCGCCGCATTCAGGCGCTCACGTCCGCGATACTGCAGGTAAAAGCGCAAACGCTGGGTGGCCGACAGGTGATACTTGGCCACTTTGTCCAGGCATGCCAGGTCTTTGGTGATCCGGTAGCGCAGCATGAAGCCCCACCAGAAGTCACCCGTCGGGCAGTCGATGAAGAATAGCCGGGCCTGGTCATCGACCAGCAGGTTGCGCCACTTCAGGTCGTTATGGGTGAAGTGGTGGTCATGCATGACTCGGGTATGCCGGGCCAACTGACGGCTGACATGGTCTACCCAGCCGCGATCGGCCAGGCGTTGATCCTTGCGCTCGGCCAGCGCCGACAGGTCTTCGGTGCGCGGCAGCTCACGGGTGATCATCGCCCCGCGGCGAAAGCCCAGGCCGTTGCGTTCCAGGCCCCAGGCCACAACCTCGGCGGTGGGAATGTCCCATTTGGCGAACTGCTTGAGGTTCTGCCACTCGGCCTTGATCCGCGGGCGCCCCACGTAGCGGCGCAGGCCTTTGCCGGCACCGGTGTAGCGTTTGACGTAATAGTTGACGCCGTCACGCTGAACGCGGATCACCTCACTCAACAGGTCGTGCGTCAGGCGCTCGCCCTGCAAGGCGAAGACCGCCTCGATACTGCCAAAATCCGCCGCCAGCGCCTGGTAATCAGACTCCAGTGTCCAACCCGCCATCAGAGCGCATCCCCGTATCGTTGTTTACGCTCGTAGAGCTTCTGGGCCTTGCCTTCCAGCCAGCGCAGCAGCACGGCTTCTTCCGCAAGGATCTGACGCAGTGGTTGCTGGAAGTAACCCCGCAGGAAGCGCAGCTTGTCGCGCGCGGTCAGGCCGATGTCCAGCGCCGAGAAATACAGCGCGGCCAGGTCCTTGTTACGCCAGCGTCGGGAGATGGTTGCCCGGGTCTGTGCACGGTGCAGATCGATCACCGACAGCTTGAAATCATCAGCCGTCACTTCACGATCGGTGTGCAGCAGGAAATGGCAGATGTAGCAGTCACGGTGATTGACTCCGGCGCGGTGCATCATCCCGGTCATGCGCGCCACTTCGGCAATCAGCGCATGCTTGAGACGCGGTGCCGGCGGCTGCTTGAGCCAGTCGATACTGAAGTCTTCCAGGCTGATGGTCGGTGCCAGCTCTTCGGTGACGATAAACGAATGCTGCTCGGCCGGATTGCTGCCACGCTCGCCGTAAGCAACAGCGGTCATGGTCGCCACCCCGACTTCATGCAGGCGCTGGATCGCCCGCCACTCCTGGCCGGCGCCGAGCACCGGCAGCTTGGCAGTGAACAGGTTCTTGAAGATCTCGCCCCAGCCAATGCCGCGGTGGATCTTGACGAAGTAGCCACGCCCTTCGACTTCAGTACGCAGGGTGCGACGGCCTTCCAGCTCGCGGTACACCTGGCCCTGCAGGCCCTCCACGGCATCGAAGGCATCGCGCCCGGCCCACAGGCGTTTGAACGGCTCGGCCAGTATCAGTTTCATTTACGCTCCGGGGCCAGGATCACATCGGCGGCATGCTCGGGCATGCTGTAGAGATCAGCGCTGTCGGCGAAGGCCAGCCCGTTGCGCGCCCAGCTGGCGCGAGCCGCATCGTCTTCGAGCATACGTTGCAGGTACTGGTTGAGCTGCTCCTGTTCGAACGGCTCGTCAAGCACCAGGCCACTGTCGGCCTCGGCAATGTAATGGGCATAGCCACAGACCGCCGAGACCAGCACCGGCAAGCCGGCAACCAGCGCTTCGAGCAACACCGTGCCGGTGTTTTCGTTATAGGCCGGGTGAATCAACAGGTCGGCCCCCAGCAGGAAACGCGGGATATCACTGCGGCCCTTGAGGAACTGCACCTGATCGGTCAGACCGAGGGTCGCGCTTTGCAGCTGGAACACCTTGGGATCATCCTGGCCAATGACCATCAGCCGCGTGCGTTTACGCAGTGCCGACGGCAAGGCCGCCAGGGCCTTGAGGCTGCGATCGACGCCCTTGGTCTTGAACCCGGAGCCGATCTGCACCATCAGCAGCTGGTCGTCCTTGAGGTCAAACTCGCGACGAAATTCGGCGCGGATCTCGGCGGCATTGGCCGGTGCCCGGCGGTCCTGGGAAATGCCCGGTGGCAGCAGATGGAAACGCTCCAGCGGGGTGTCGTAATGCTTGATGAACAGCGGTTGCTGGACTTGCGAGATCATCAGCACCTCGGTCCTGGCGTCCTTGGCAAACACCGCGCGCTCGTACTCGGCAAAGTGCCGGTAGCGGCCCCAGCGCCGGTACAGCGAGTTACGCAGGTTCTGCGCCTTGTCTTCGAAACAGCCATCGGCGGCGTAGTAGACATCCAGCCCCGGCATCTTGTTGAAGCCGATCAGGCGGTCCACCGGACGCTTGGCCAGGTCCGCTTCCATCCAGGCACTGAGTTTCTCGTTGCGCCGATGGTTGAACAGCGCCTTGACCGGCGCCACCAGCACTTCGAAGCCTTCCGGCACATCGCCTTCCCAGATCAGCGTGTAGACGCGGATCTGATGGCCACGGCGCTGGCATTCCAGGGCAATACGCATGAAGTCGCGCTGCAGGCCACCGAAGGGGAAATATTTGTACAGCACAAAAGCCAGTTGCATTAACGAACATCCTCAGCCAGCAGCAACGCGCGCAATTGGCTCGCCACACGCTCGGGATTCAGGCGAGTGAAGCACAGCGGCCACTCGCGTTTGAGATCGAACCGGCGCTGGTCTTCAGCGCTCGGTTTATAGGTACATTTCTTCTGCAGGCAGGGTGCGCAGGCAAAATCGCTGGCCAGGTGGACCTGAGACTTGCCGTAGGCACCGGTCAGCCCAGGATTGGTAGGGCCGAACAGCGACAGGGTCGGCACATCCAGGGCCGCCGCCAGATGGCCGAGACCGGTATCCACCGCCACACAGGCTTTGGCAGCCGCCAACACGCGAGCCACACCGGCCAGGTTCAATTTGGGCAGTACCTGGCAGTTACTCAAGCCCTTGGCGATGCGCTCGGCGCGCGCCTGCTCAGCCGGGTTGCCCCACGGCAGACGCACCTCGAGACCCTGCTGGCCGAGGCGCTCGGCCAGCTGACGCCAGTAGGCCTCGGGCCAGTGCTTGGTCGCCCAGGTCGTACCGTGCAGAAACACCACGAACGGCGCGGCCGGTGGCAACTGCAGGCGCTTGAGGTCCAGGCCGTAGTCGCCCAGGCCGGCCGGCAAGTCGTAACCCAGGGCCAGGGCGAACAGCTGACGCACCCGTTCCACAGCATGTTGCCCACGCTGCACCGAAAAACGCCGGTCATAGAAGCGGCTGGCCAAGCCTTCGCGTGCCGAATAGCGGTCGAGCCCGGCCACCGGGGCCTTGACGTAGCGGGTCAGCCACGCGGATTTGACCAGGCCCTGGGCGTCGATCACCAGGTCGTATCTGGTTTCCCGCAAGCGCTGCTTGAACTGACGCCATTCGCCATTCTTGACGGTCTGCCAGAGGTTCTTGCGCCAGCGGCGGATCGCCACCGGGATCACCTTGTCCACCGCCGGGTGCCAGCTGGGGATCTCGGCAAAGCCTTCCTCGACCACCCAATCGAAGCGGATGCCGGGAATCGCCCGGGCCGCATCGGTCAGCGCCGGCAGCGCATGAATCACATCCCCCAGGGAAGAGGTCTTGATCAGCAATACCCGCACTTAGTCGACCTCGGCCAGGACATCGATCAGCTTCGGACCATTGAGGCGCTGCAACGCAGCCACCACCGCCTCGGGTTCAAGCTGACGCAAGCAGTTGTAATGGCCGTAACGGCAGGTACGGTCGAAGCAGGGACTGCACTCCAGGCCCAGGCGCACCACTTCGACCTGATCGGCCAGCGGCGGGGTGAAGCCCGGCGAAGTCGAGCCGTAAACAGCCACCAGCGGCCGGTTGAGGGCAGCGGCGACATGCATCAGCCCGGAATCGTTGGACACCACAGCATCGCTGCACGACAGCAGGTCGATGGCTTCGGCCAGCGAGGTTTCGCCACTGAGGTTGCTGGCTTCCTCACGCAGGCCAGGAATCAGCCGGTCGCGAATCGACTCGCCCACTGCATGGTCGTTCTTCGAGCCGAACAGCCAGACCTGCCAGCCCTCACGGATCTTGGTCTCGGCCACCTTGGCGTAATGCTCCGACGGCCAGCGCTTGGCTTCGCCGAACTCAGCGCCTGGACACAAGGCCAGTACCGGACGGTCCAGGCTCAAGCCGAACTTGGCCAGGGCGGCATCGCGGCTGGCGGCCTCGATCTGCAGGCTCGGACGCGGATACGGCTTGGGCAGTTCGGTACCCGCCGGGTAGGCCAGGGCCATGAAGCGCTCGATCATCAGCGGATAACGCGCCTTGTCCAGCTTGCGCACATCGTTGAGCAGGCCGAAACGCAGCTCGCCGCGCCAGCCGGTACGCTTGGGGATACCGGCAAAGAACGGCACCAACGCCGACTTCAGCGAGTTGGGCAGCAAGATCGCCTGGTCGTACTGACCGGCCAGGGACTTGCCGATGCGCCGCCGGGTCGCCAGTTCCAGTGCGCCGTGGCCGAGCGGAAAGCTCAAGGCCTGGCGAACTTCAGGCATGCGTTCGAGGATCGGCCGGCTCCACTCGGGGGCCAGCACGTCGATCACACACGCCGGATGTTGCTGCTTCAGGCAATGGAACAAGGTTTGCGCCATTACCATGTCGCCCACCCAGCTGGGGCCAATGATCAAAATTCTCATGCTTTATCCAGAAACGATCAGGGAGGCTGCAGCCTGTCCGCGAACAGCCTGGCCTCCCCTCTTTATATTCAGGCTATATGTGGACCAGTGTACGCCACTCGGGCTGTAGTGTGGTCGTGGCAGGCTTCCTGCCGCCTGATTCGCCTGGTTCAACCGCTCATGCCAGCCCCAGCTCAGCCCAGATGCGCCGCACTTCCCGGCGTTCCTGAACAAACTGCGAGGCATCGATCACCCCGGCCTGCTTCTGCAGGGCCTGGCGGTGCGCCGCCGAGCGGAACGCTTTGTACACCTCACGCAGCAGTATGGCGTCGCTGGCGGGCATCAGCCCGGCCTGCTCAAGCTCTTCGAGGAGGCGGATGTTGTCGGTCCAGCGCAGCAGTTCCGGATGGTCGTGAGACCAGGCCAAAGCGGCGTATTGCACCATAAATTCGATATCGACGATACCACCGGCATCCTGCTTGATATCGAAGGGCACACCGGCCTCGAACGCATTGGCACCGGTACCGGCGGCGCTGGCCTTGGTCCCCAGATTGTCGCGCATCTTGGCGCGCATGTCGCTGACCTCGGCCTGCAGCTTGGGCAAGTCGCGGGCCTGGCCAAGAATCTGCGCGCGCACCGCCTCGAACGCCGTGTCCAGCTGCGCACAACCCGCCAGCACCCGCGCCCGCACCAGCGCCTGGTGTTCCCAGGTCCAGGCCTCGTTCTGCTGATAGCGCTCGAAGGCGCCCAGCGAGCTGACCAGCAGGCCGGAAGCGCCGGAAGGGCGTAGGCGCATGTCCACGTCATAGAGCTGCCCGGAGTTGGTCTGAGTGGCCAGCAGGTGGATGATCCGCTGGCCCAGGCGGGTGAAGAACTGAGCGCTATCAATGGGCTTGGCGCCATCGGTTTCAGCCTGGGGGTCG
>JBOICD010000060.1:0-11752 GCA_050739855.1 Pseudomonas sp. | reverse complement strand
GTCGCCCAGGTGGTCTTCGTCACCGAGGATGTCGGTCAGAACAGCGAACTTCTCGCCTTCTTTAACCAGACCCATGGCGATACCGGCAACCGGAGCCTTCATCGGTACACCGGCGTCCATCAGGGCTAGGGAAGCACCGCAAACCGAAGCCATGGAGCTGGAACCGTTGGATTCGGTGATTTCCGATACCACGCGGATGGTGTACGGGAACACGTCAGCGGCAGGCAGCATGGCCTGGACCGAACGACGGGCCAGACGGCCGTGACCGATTTCACGACGACCAGCACCGCCCATGCGACCACACTCGCCCACCGAGAACGGCGGGAAGTTGTAGTGCAGCATGAAGGGGTCTTTCTTCTCGCCTTCGAGGGTGTCCAGCAGCTGGGCGTCACGGGCAGTACCCAGGGTCGCAACGACCAGGGCCTGGGTTTCGCCACGGGTGAACAGGGCCGAACCGTGAGTCTTCGGCAGAACACCGACTTCGATGTTCAGCGGACGTACGGTCTTGGTGTCGCGGCCGTCGATACGTGGTTTGCCGTTAACGATGTTTTCGCGAACGGTGCGGTATTCGATTTCGCCGAAGATTTCTTTGACTTCGCCGGCCGATGGCTGACCTTCTTCACCGGAGAACTTGGCAATCGCCTGATCGCGCAGTTCGCCCAGGCGAGCATAACGGTCGGCCTTGACGGTGATGGTGTAAGCCTGGGAAACGGCTTCGCCGAGTTCGGCACGGATAGCGTTCAGCAGCTCGGTGTTGGCAACCGCTGGTTTCCAGTCCCAGGTCGGCTTGGCGGCTTCGGCAGCCAGCTCTTTGACGGCCTGGATAACAGCCTGGAATTCGTCGTGGGCGAACAGTACCGCGCCCAGCATCTGGTCTTCGGTCAGCTCTTTGGCTTCCGATTCAACCATCAGGACGGCGTCGGAAGTACCGGCAACGACCATGTCCAGGCTCGAAGCAGCCAGTTGCTCGTAAGTCGGGTTCAGCAGGTAGCCGGTGCTTTCGTGGAAAGCAACGCGCGCGGCACCGATCGGGCCTTCGAACGGAATGCCGGAGATTGCCAGGGCAGCCGAGGTACCGATCATCGCAGCGATGTCCGGATCGGTCTTCTTGCTGGTGGAAACGACGGTGCAGACAACCTGCACTTCGTTCATGAAGCCTTCTGGGAACAGCGGGCGGATCGGACGGTCGATCAGACGCGAGGTCAGGGTTTCTTTCTCGGAAGGACGGCCTTCACGCTTGAAGAAACCACCAGGGATCTTGCCGGCGGCGTAGGTCTTTTCCTGGTAGTGAACGGACAGGGGGAAGAAGCCTTTGCCTGGATCGGCCTGTTTGGCACCGACCACGGTCACCAGTACGGTGACATCGTTGTCGACGGTGACCAATACGGCGCCGGACGCTTGACGAGCAATACGGCCCGTCTCGAGGGTAACGGTCGATTGACCGAACTGGAATTTCTTGATTACCGGGTTCACGGTTTCCTACCTTCTTCAGTGGCTCTGGGGGAACTGGTTCTTGCGAATTCTTGGGCAGCACAGGGGATCGGCCCTGTTGGCAGTCCAGATAAAACTAGAGGTTGGGAGCCTGCCCTGCCCTTGCGGAAAACCGCTCAGGCGAGACAGACAGCCAACCTCATAGATACGCGCGGCGTGCTCATCGCTCCCGATGCCAGGCATCGGGAGCGAAGAATGCAACACGCCGTGCACACCACTGGCCAGGCCGCTATTAGCGACGCAGACCCAGACGACCGATCAGGGCGCTGTAACGAGTGGTGTCTTTGCCCTTCAGGTAGTCCAGCAGCTTACGACGCTGGTTAACCATGCGGATCAGACCACGACGGGAGTGGTGGTCTTTGCCGTTGGCCTTGAAGTGGCCTTGCAGCTTGTTGATGTTGGCGGTCAGCAGTGCAACTTGCACTTCTGGGCTACCGGTGTCACCGGCGGCTTGCTGGTATTCGCCAACGATCTTTGCTTTTTCTTCAACGCTGAGTGCCATCTGGCTTCTCCAAATCAAGGGAAACCGAACAAACGGTTTCCAATAGGCCAGGGACAAATCCCTGTATTCATAAAGTGAGGCGTAACCGTGCCTATTGACAGCCATCCTCTTTGCCACCAGTGCCAGGCCGGGGCCCGACACTGAAGGTTTCGATCATTCTGACCGAATCAGTCGACGCGGCGCGATGCGCCCGTCTTCGCTCACTTCACCGATACCGATGAAACGACCGTTGTGATCCTGTACCCGGACCATGCCGAACTTCGGCGCGTCGGGGGCTCTGACCGGCTGACCGTGCAGCCAGTAGAAAGCGCTGTGCTCGGAAAACTGCAGCAGCGGCCAGTCTTGCAGGCCGCTGTCCGAGGGCATCAGGAAGCGATCAACCGCTTCGTTGCCACCTTCGGCGTGAACCGCTTCGAGTTCTTCGAGGGTCACCGTTTGCGCCAGTTCAAAGGGCCCGGCGTGCGTGCGACGCAGTTCGGCGACATAGGCGCCACAACCGAGCTGCTCGCCGATATCTTCGACCAGGGTGCGGATGTAGGTGCCTTTGCTGCAGCCGACCGACAGTCGAACGCGGGTGCCTTCGCACTCGAGCAACTCCAAGCGGTTAATAGTAACAGAACGCGCCTCGCGCTCCACTACTTCACCCGCACGGGCGAGCTTGTACAGCGGCTGCCCGTCACGCTTGAGGGCCGAGTACATCGGCGGTATCTGACTGATTTCACCACGAAATTGTGGCAGAACGGCTTCAACATCGGCGCGACCAACGGTCACGTCGCGGGTTTTCAGCACTTCACCCTCGGCATCGCCGGTGGTGGTGGTCTGCCCCAGCTGCATGACCGTCTCGTAACCTTTGTCGGAATCGAGCAGGTACTGGGAAAACTTGGTGGCCTCACCGAAGCACAGCGGCAGCACGCCACTGGCCAGCGGGTCGAGACTGCCGGTGTGACCGGCCTTCTCGGCATTGAGCAGCCAGCGGACCTTCTGCAGGGCAGCATTGGAGGTAAACCCCAACGGCTTGTCGAGCAGGATGATGCCACTGACGTTACGGCGAATACGTTTGACCTGGGCCACCGCTTACTCCTTGGTGTCCGGGGTATCGGCGGCCTGGTGCTGACTGTCTTCGGCAACAGCACGCTCGATCAGCGCCGACAGATGGGCGCCACGCGTCACGCTCTCGTCATAGTGGAAATGCAGCTGCGGCACACTGCGCAGTTTCATTTCCTTGCCCAATTGCATGCGCAGGAAGCCTGCGGCGGAATTGAGCACTTTAAGGCTTTGCTTGATGTCTTCAGCGCTGTCCTGGCCCATCACGGTGATATACACCTTGGCGTGGCCGACATCGCGGCTGACGTCGACGGCAGTGATGGTCACAAGACCCACGCGTGGATCTTTGACTTCGCGACGAATCAGTTGCGCGAGTTCACGCTGCATCTGATCGCCAATGCGTTGGGTACGGCTATATTCTTTGGCCATTTTTGCTACCTGTAACTAAAGCGGCAAACGCCCGACCAGGCTTGAGCCTGACCGGGCGTTGCGTTCAGAGGCGCTGACGACCGCCTTGCGACGGGCATTTCGCGCTTCCCATGCTCGATGCTTAGAGCGTACGAGCCACTTGGACTTTCTCGAAGACTTCGATCTTGTCGCCGACTTTGACGTCGTTGTAGCTCTTCACGCCGATACCGCATTCCATGCCGGCACGCACTTCGGACGCATCGTCCTTGAAGCGACGCAGCGATTCCAGCTCGCCTTCGAAGATCACCACGTCTTCGCGCAGTACGCGGATCGGACGGTTGCGGTAAACCACACCCTCGGTGACCATACAGCCAGCGATGGCGCCGAACTTCGGCGAGCGGAACACATCACGCACTTCGGCGATACCCAGGATGTTCTCGCGAACATCGCTGCCGAGCATACCGGTCAGGGCTTTCTTGACGTCTTCAATGATGTCGTAGATCACGTTGTAGTAACGCATATCCAGACCTTCCTGCTCGACGATCTTGCGCGCGCCGGCATCGGCACGCACGTTGAAGCCAAACAGTACTGCATTGGAAGCCAGGGCCAGGTTGGCGTCGCTCTCGGTGATACCACCGACACCGCCACCGATCACACGAACCTGTACTTCGTCGTTGCCCAGGCCGCTCAGGGAGCCCTGCAGAGCCTCGAGAGAACCACGTACATCGGACTTGAGTACGATGTTGAGGGTCTTCTTCTCTTCCTGGCCCATGTTCTCGAAGATGTTTTCGAGCTTGCCGGCATGTGCGCGAGCCAGTTTGACTTCGCGGAACTTGCCTTGACGGAACAGCGCGACTTCACGGGCTTTCTTCTCGTCAGCCACTACCGACAGCTCGTCACCCGCATCCGGGGTACCGTCCAGGCCGAGGATCTCGACCGGGATTGCCGGGCCGGCTTCCTTAACAGGCTTGCCGTTTTCGTCGAGCATGGCCCGTACACGGCCGTAGTTCGAACCGCACAGAACCATATCGCCCTGACGCAGGGTACCGTCCTGAACCAGCACGGTAGCCACCGGGCCGCGGCCCTTGTCCAGGCGCGACTCGACGACAACACCACGACCCGGGGCCGATGGAGTGGCCTTGAGCTCGAGGATCTCGGCTTGCAGCAGAACGGCTTCGAGCAGTTCGTCGACACCGGTACCCATCTTCGCGGAAACCTTGACGAACGGCGTGTCTCCACCCCAGTCCTCGGAGGTAACGCCTTCGACGGACAGCTCGTTACGGATGCGATCGAGGTCGGCACCCGGCTTGTCGATCTTGTTCACCGCAACAACCAGTGGAACGCCAGCAGCCTTGGCATGCTGAACGGCTTCACGGGTTTGCGGCATCACACCGTCGTCCGCCGCGACCACCAGGATCACGATGTCGGTGGCCTTGGCACCACGGGCACGCATGGCGGTAAACGCGGCGTGACCTGGGGTATCGAGGAAGGTGACCATACCGCGGTCGGTTTCCACGTGGTAGGCACCGATGTGCTGGGTAATACCACCGGCTTCGCCAGCAGCTACCTTGGCACGACGGATATAGTCGAGCAGCGAGGTCTTACCGTGGTCAACGTGGCCCATTACGGTCACGACTGGCGCACGGGAGAAGGTCTCACCTTCGAACTTCAACGACTCGGCCAGGGAGTCTTCCAGGGCTGTGTCGCTGATCAGGGTGACCTTGTGGCCCAGCTCTTCGGCGACCAGCTGAGCGGTCTCCTGATCGAGCACCTGGTTGATGGTCACCGGAGTGCCCAGCTTGAACATGAACTTGACCACTTCAGCGCCCTTGACGGACATCTGGTTGGCCAGATCGGAAACGGTGATGGTCTCACCGATCTGCACGTCACGGATAACCGGACCGGTCGGGCTCTGGAAACCATGGGCATTGCGCTTCTTCGGCTTGCCCTTGCCACGGCCACCACGACGGAAGCCATCGCTTTCTTCGTCGGTGGTACGTGGAGCGGCACGCGGAGTTGGCGCCTTTTCCTTTTCCTTGACCTTGACCGAAACGCGTGGCGCTTCATTACGGCGCTCGCCACCACGACGATCGTCGTCACGCGACTTGTCGTTGCGACGCACGTCGTCTTTCTTGCGCTCGGCAACCGGCGCCGGAGCGACGTCGGCAGTCTCGATCACCGGGGCCGGAGCAACCGGGGCAGCGGCAGCGGCAGCAGGTGCTGCAGCCGGCTGGCGACGCGCTTCTTCATCGGCACGCTGACGTGCTTCGGCGTCGGCCTTCTCACGGGCAGCGTTTTCGACTGCACGGCGCTCTTCCAGCTCGCGCTTCTGCTCGGCCTGGATTTCTTCCGGGCTGCGCTGAACGAATACTTTCTTCTTGCGTACTTCTACGCTGATGCTTTTGCTACCGGCAACACGCAGGGTGCTGGTGGTCTTGCGCTGCAAGGTGATCTTGCGCGGCTCTTCCACCTTCGCCTTGTGGCTGCTCTTCAAATGAGCCAGCAGAGCCTGCTTCTCATTGTCGGTCACTACCTGACCGGCGTCGGTGTGCGGCAGACCTGCCTCACGCATCTGCTGCAGCAGGCGCTCTACCGGTGCAGCGACCTCTTGGGCCAATTCTTTCACCGTGACTTGCGTCATGCACTTCTCTCCTCAGGCCGCGCCTAATTACTCGAACCAGTGGGCTCGGGCGGCCATGATCAACTTGCCGGCACGCTCTTGGTCGATGCCGTCGATGTCGAGCAGGTCGTCAATCGACTGCTCGGCCAGGTCTTCGCGGGTAACTACGCCGCGCACCGCCAGTTCCATCGCCAAATCCTTGTCCATACCCTCAAGCGAGAGCAGGTCTTCGGCCGGATGGGCGTCTGCCAGCTTTTCCTCAGTAGCGATGGCTTTGGTCAACAAACGATCCTTGGCGCGAGCACGAAGCTCATTGACGATGTCTTCGTCAAAGCCGTCGATGTTGAGCATTTCTTCCAACGGTACGTAGGCAATCTCTTCCAGGCTGGTGAAGCCTTCATCGACCAGCACCTGTGCCAGCTCTTCGTCGACTTCCAGCTCGTCGATGAAGTTGCGCAGGATGTCACCGGTTTCAGCTTGCTGCTTGGCCTGGATGTCCGATTCGGTCATCACGTTCAGGGTCCAGCCGGTCAACTGGCTGGCAAGACGCACGTTCTGGCCACCACGGCCAATTGCCTGGGCCAGGTTGTCGGCACCCACGGCGATGTCCATGGCGTGGGCATCTTCATCGACGATGATCGCCGCGACTTCAGCCGGCGACATTGCGTTGATGACGAACTGTGCAGGGTTGTCGTCCCACAGGACGATATCCACACGTTCGCCGCCCAGTTCACCGGACACAGCCTGGACACGCGAACCGCGCATGCCGATACAGGCACCTTGCGGGTCAATGCGCTTGTCCTTGGAGCGTACGGCGATTTTGGCGCGCGAACCCGGATCACGGGACGCGGCCATGACTTCGATCAGGCCCTCGGCGATTTCCGGCACTTCGATGCGGAACAGTTCGATCAGCATCTGTGGCGCGGTACGCGACAGGATCAACTGCGGGCCACGGTTCTCGGTACGGATTTCCTTGAGCAGGGCGCGCAGGCGCACACCGACACGGAAAGTCTCGCGAGAGATGATGTCTTCACGGGCCAGCAACGCTTCGGCGTTGTTGCCCAGGTCAACGATGACATTGTCACGGGTGACCTTTTTGACGGTACCGGAGATGATCTCGCCCAGATGCTCGCGGTAGGCATCTACCACTTGAGCGCGCTCGGCTTCACGGACCTTCTGGACGATGACTTGCTTGGCGGTCTGGGCGGCAATACGGCCGAACTCGATCGACTCGATCTTTTCTTCGATCACGTCACCGACTTTAGCTTCAGGATGAGTCTCCTGAATCTTCGCCGGCCACACTTCGATCGCCGGATCGTCCAGATCTTTCTCTTCGACGACAGTCCAGCGACGGAAGGTTTCGTAGCTACCGGTGTGGCGGTTGATTTCCACACGCAGGTCGACTTCGTCGTCAAAACGTTTTTTGGTTGCAGTGGCCAGAGCCACTTCCAGCGCTTCAAAAATTACGCCGGCCGGTACGCCCTTTTCGTTGGATACCGACTCAACAACCAGCAGTACTTCTTTGCTCATCGTACGCCTCGCCTTTCGCAAGCCATTGGATCCGCGCGGTCCGCGGGATCCGGCACGTCTCAGTCAAAACTGGGAATAATGTTGGCCTTGTCGATCGAATCGATCGGCAACAGGAACTCGTTGTTGTCTACCTGAACAACCACGTCCTGATCCTCCACGCCACGGAGAAGGCCCTGAAAGTTACGACGACCTTCAAAGGGCGTACGCAGCTTGATCTTCACTTGTTCGCCGGCATGCGAAGCAAACTGTTCCAAGGTGAACAGCGGGCGTTCCATGCCAGGAGAGGACACTTCAAGGGTGTACTCAGAACTGATCGGATCTTCGACATCGAGAACACCGCTGATCTGACGACTGACAATCGCGCAGTCATCAACCAGGATTCCACCCTCTTTATCGATATAGATACGCAGTACCGAATGTTTGCCTTGAGAGATGAATTCGATCCCCCAGCATTGATAGCCAAGAGCCTCGACCACCGGGGCCAACAAGGCCTGCAACTGTTCTAGCTTGCTCGACACCTGAACCCCCTCGTGCATGCTATGCAAATAAAAAATGGGCAAAGCGCCCATCCCTGATACGCCGTTGAATACCGGCGTTATGACTGTTCAGCCAAGAAAAAGCCCCTGCAAAAGGGGCTCCGCTGAAACTGGTTGCGGGGGCTGGATTTGAACCAACGACCTTCGGGTTATGAGCCCGACGAGCTACCAGACTGCTCCACCCCGCGACAAAGCTGGGGCGAAAGTATACGACCGAACCCTGTTAGGGTCAATCTAACCTCCACCTACAAGAAAGCCCGCTGTAGCGGGCTGTCTTGTTTCAATTGGTACCGAGAAGGGGACTCGAACCCCTACACCCTATGGGCACAACCACCTCAAGGTTGCGTGTCTACCAATTCCACCACCTCGGCAATACTACTTTGAAACCCGTTACTTCTGCTCTTGAGCGGGAGGAACATCGCCAGCGTTAGTGGCTTCGCTCTTCTGCTCCTGGAGCACCGGTACATCATCTGTTGCCGGCTTTTGCTGCTTAACTTCCAAGACCGCTGGATCTGGCAACCCTACTTGAGTCAGCTCTTGAGCTTTCTCCTTAGCAAAGTATCCTAACCCAAGAGCAGTTAAGAAGAAAGAGGCAGCTAGTATAGCAGTAAACTTACTCAGAAAGGTAGCAGAACCTTGGCTTCCGAACACAGTATTTGAAGCACCTGCGCCGAAAGATGCACCCGCTTCCGCACCTTTACCCTGTTGCAGCAACACCAGCACTACCAAACCCAGTGCGCCCAACAGATGCAAAACAACGATCACTGTTTCCAGCATTTTTCAGTTTCCTGCGGCGCGACAAATTGCACCGAATTCGTCTGCGTTCAGAGAAGCCCCACCAATCAGGCCCCCATCGATATCCGGCATGCCGAACAGTTCAGCCGCATTGGCCGCCTTCACGCTGCCGCCGTATAGAAGCCGCACATTCTTCGCGACTTCCGGGTTCTTTGCCGTCAGCTGCTCGCGAATGGCCTTATGCACATCCTGAGCCTGCTGTGGCGAGGCTGTCAGCCCTGTACCGATGGCCCATACAGGCTCATAAGCAATCACCGCACTGGCGAAGACATCAACACCGAACGCTTCGATGACGCTGTCCAGCTGACGCCCGACAATCTCAAGCGTTTTACCTGCTTCGCGCTCTTCGAGGGTTTCCCCTACACAGAGCACTGGCTTCAAACCGCAAGCCTGTGCCGCAGCGAACTTGCGATTGAGGACTTCGTCGTTCTCGCCAATGATCTGGCGGCGTTCGGAGTGCCCAATCAGTACCAGCTCGCAACCTGCCTCAGCCAGCTGGCTCGGTGCAACTTCACCGGTCAGCGCGCCTTGTTCAGGCTGTACCGCAGAATTCTGAGCGCCAACGGCGATCGACTTACCCTGCAATCCATCAATCACCTGATTGATGTACAGCGAGGAAGGAAACACCGCGACCTCAACACCGCTCGGCAGGACCTGATTACTCAAGCCCTTGATCAGCTCAGCGACGCTGGCGCGGGTACCGTGCATCTTCCAGTTACCAGCTACCATAGGGCGACGCATGCTGTACCTCGTCGGTCAAAGTGGGCGCAGATGTTACCCAACCAAATCACTGCTGGCAAGCGTATTTCAAACGCAAACTTCACTTACCAGTTTTGCCAGGGTTTCGGCGTGTGCGCGAACCTGACCCTCGTCATCGCCTTCGACCATTACCCGCACCAATGGCTCTGTTCCGGACTTGCGCAGCAACACGCGACCGCGACCGGCCATTTCCTCGGTTACCCGGGCACTGGCTTCTTTCACCGCCGGGTGCTCCAACGGGTCGACCTTGCTTGCGCCAAAGCGCACATTGATCAGCACCTGCGGGCACTTGCGCAGGGCCTGACGAGCCTGGGCAAGGGTCTCCCCGCGACGCTTGAGGGCCATCAGCACCTGCAAAGCAGCGATGATCGCATCACCTGTGGTGGTGTGGTTGAAGCACACCACGTGCCCGGAGTTTTCACCACCGAGAATCCATTCGCGCTCCAACAGCTCGGCCATTACGTAGCGGTCACCCACCTTGGCACGCACGAAGGGGATATCGAGGTCCTTGAGCGCCAGCTCCAGGCCCAGATTGCTCATCAGCGTGCCAACCACCCCACCCTGCAACTTGCCGCGCTCCTGCAGGTCACGGGCGATGATGAACAGCAGCTCATCACCATCGACAACTGCACCTGTATGGTCGACCATCAATACCCGGTCACCATCGCCGTCGAAGGCAATACCCAGGTCAGCATGACCAACCAGAACCGCCGCCTGCAGCGACTCGATATGGGTCGAACCACAGTTTTCGTTGATGTTCAGGCCATCTGGCTGTGCCGACAGCACCGTGACATCAGCACCAAGCTCGCGAAACACACTTGGCGCCACCTTGTAGGTAGCGCCATGTGCGCAATCGACCACCAGTTTGAGGCCGGCAAAATCGGTACTGGTCGGCACGCTGCTTTTGCAGAATTCGATATAGCGCCCGGCAGCGTCGTTGATTCGCGACACCTTGCCCAGCTTGCTCGACTCGACCACCGTCATTGGCTGATCGAGCAACTCTTCGATCATCAGCTCGACTTCGTCGGGCAACTTGGTGCCCTGACCGGAGAAGAACTTGATACCGTTGTCATCATGCGGATTGTGCGAGGCACTGATAACGATACCCGCCTCGGCATGGAAGGTTCGGGTCAGGTAGGCGATGGCCGGGGTCGGCATCGGCCCGAGCAGCATCACATCAGCGCCTGCGGCGGACAAGCCGGCCTCCAGGGCAGACTCAAACATGTAGCCAGAAATACGCGTGTCCTTGCCAACCAGCACCCGGCAGGCACCTTGCTTGCGAAAGGCCATGCCTGCCGCCCAGCCGAGCCTTAACATGAAGTCAGGGGTGATGGGGTATTCACCGACACGGCCACGAATACCGTCGGTACCAAAATATTTTCTGCTCATAGATGCTCCATCACGCTTATTCAGCGGTTTGAACCGCTGCAATCATCCGCACTACATCGGCGGTTTCGGCGACATCGTGAACACGCAGGATGCTCGCACCCTTGGTCATCGCCAGCGCAGCCAGGGCAAGGCTGCCATAGAGCCGCTCTCCGACCGGACGACCAAGGGCCAGACCGATCATGCTCTTACGCGAAACGCCCACCAGCAAGGGACGCCCCAGCTGATAAAGCGCTTCCATGTGTTTGAACAGGCTAAGGTTGTGCTCCAGCGTCTTGGCAAAGCCGAAACCCGGATCGAGGATGATCCGCTCGGCCTCGATACCGACGGCCGCACACGCCGCCATTCGCTCTTCAAGATAGTTCGCCACCTCGGCAGTGACATCCTGGTAATGCGGATTGTCCTGCATGTCGCCGGGCTCGCCGCGCATATGCATCAGACACACTGGCAAACCGGTAGCTGCAGCAGCATCCAGAGCGCCGTCACGATTGAGCGAGCGCACATCGTTGATCAGCCCGGCACCGAGCCTGGCCGACTCGCGAATGACCGCTGGCGTCGAGGTATCAACCGAGATGATCACATCGAGCTCACGATTGATGGCTTCGACGATCGGGGCAACGCGCTCCAGCTCCTCAAGCGCAGACACCGCTCGCGCACCAGGGCGAGTGGACTCGCCACCGA
>JBOICD010000059.1:0-11869 GCA_050739855.1 Pseudomonas sp. | reverse complement strand
GGCTTGCCCCGCGATGCTTTTTCAGCCAGGAAACAGAAACGGGCTGACCCCACTGCGGCCAAACCCCTCACGCTCCACCTCGGCATCCAGCGCCAGGGAGGCAAGGTCGTCGGCCAGCAGTTCCTGGTCGCGGTCCTTTTCCGGGTAAAAGACTTTCAGGTAGCTGTGACAATCGTTGCAGCTTTCGGCTTTGACCGCGGCATCTTGGTGTTCCAGCGACCAGTAGTCCAGCGCGCCGGTGGCTTTGCAGTTACTGCACTTGACCCGGACCATGTGCCAGCGGCACTCGCACAGGCTGCATTGCAGGTAGCGCAAGCCCGCCTGGGCACCGGTCATGACCACGCTGGCCAGTGGCGCGCTGGCGCACACCGGGCAGTGCTGGCGCTGCTCACCGAGCGAGGCACTGGCCGATGCCGGCAGGGCATTGGCCAACTGGGTGAAGTACAGCGACAGCGCAGCCCAGAGGAACAACGCCTGGCCGCTGCCAACCGCTTCATAGTCGGCAGCCAGCAAAGTACCGGCCAGGTGTTCCAATTGCGCTGCAGTAAGCGCGCGAAGGCCGTCCAGTGTCGCGCGTACGGCCGGGTTGGCATCCGGGTGCAGTTGCTCGATCAAGCCCTGCAGCAGTTGCTGCCAGTACCGGTCACGCGGGTAGTCGGCACTCGCCAGCGGCGCCTGGCCGCTGCTCAGTCGATCAGCGAGCCCGGCCGCCAGTGCCTGGGGCAATGGCATACGCTCAAGCAGTTGTTGCTGGGCCTCGGCCAACTGTGCGCAGAAGCCCAGGTAATCGCCCATGGCATGCCCCTCGGCCAGCTGGCGCAGGCGCGCGGCGCGCTTGCTGTAGCGGTCCTTGAGCGACGGCAGCAGCACCGGCACGATCTCGTTGACCCCGCCCGTGGGTGTCTGCACCGGGGTCATCTGAATGCTGCTCATGGTTTGCTCCCGGTCTTGTCCTGCTTGCTGATCTGCCGGTACCAGCGATCATGGTGGGTCTTGGCCCAGGCGCGGCTGACGTAGCCGGTGAGCATGCCGCGAATCGAACCTTTGACCCAGAACGCCAGGTAAGCGTGGCCGATGATCAGCAGGATCAGGCTGATGCCGGCAACTGCGTGCAGCAACAGACCGATGCGGATGGTCGGGATCGAGAACAGCGGGGCGAAATACGGCCGCCAGATCACCACGCCACTGAGCAGCAGCAGGGTGATCAGGCTCATGATTCCCCAGAACAACACCTTCTGCCCGGCGTTGTATTTGCCGATGTTCAACGCCGGGTCATGCTTGCCGGCCAGTACCTGTTTGACGTTCTTGAACCACTGCAGGTCTTCTCGTTCCGGCAGGTTGTAACGCACGAAGCGCACGAACAGGAACATCAGCAGCACGAACACCACGACCCCGAAGAAGGGGTGCAGGATGCGCGCCAGCTGCGGGGTGCCGAACACCGCGTTGAGGCCGTTGAACGAGGGGAAGAACCACGACAGCCCGGACAGGGCCACGGCGAAAAAGCAGATCACCATCAACCAGTGGCAGGCGCGGTCGATGAAGCGGGTGCGCAGGATCAGTTTGTCGGTGTTCATGCGTGCGTATCCTCCTCGCGTTTCTCGTCCTGTTCGTCGACCTCGTTGGGGCCGGTGCCGATGTAATGGAACAGGGTGCCGGCCAGGGTGGCGAAAAACGCCGCAGCGGCCACCGGTTTCATCCAGCCTTTCCAGCCCTGGATGGCGCTGCTGATGCGCGGGTCGGTAGGCAACTTGTGGTACAGCTGCGGCTTGTCGGCATGTTGCAGCACATACACCACATGGGTGCCGCCCACGCCTTGCGGGTCGTAGATCCCGGCCCCGGCAAAGCCGCGGCCCAGTAGCTCGGTAACCCGTTCACCGGCCTGGTGCAGCATGTCCTGCTTGCTGCCGAAGTTGATCGCGCCGGTGGGGCAGGTCTTGACGCAGGCCGGCTCCTGGCCGACCGAAACACGGTCTACGCACAGGGTGCACTTGTAGGCTTTGTTGTCTTTCTGGCTGATGCGCGGCACATCGAACGGGCAACCGGCGATGCAGTAACCGCAGCCGATGCAGTGCTCGGACTGGAAGTCGACGATGCCGTTGGCGTACTGGATGATCGCTCCCGGTTGCGGGCAGGCTTTCAGGCAGCCGGGGTCGGCGCAGTGCATGCAGCCGTCCTTGCGGATCAGCCATTCGAGCTTGCCGCTCTCGTCTTCGACTTCATCGAAGCGCATCAGCGTCCAGGTTTCGGCGGACAGGTCCGCCGGGTTGTCGTACACGCCGACGTTGTGGCCGACCTCGTCACGCAGGTCGTTCCATTCGTTGCACGCCACCTGGCAGGCCTTGCAGCCGATGCAGATGCTGACGTCGATCAGCTTGGCGACTTGCGCCTGGTGGTCGCGGGTGTGCGGCGCCGGGGTCAGCACGCTGGTGGCCGAGCGGCGGACGATGTCTTGGGATTGCATGGACATGGTTTCGCCCTCAGACCTTTTCAATGTTCACGAGAAACGCCTTGTACTCCGGCGTCTGGGTGTTCGAGTCGCCGACGCCCGGGGTCAGGGTGTTGGCCAGAAAGCCCTTGCGGGTCGCGCCTTCGTAACCCCAGTGGCAGGGAATGCCGATGGTGTCGACATCCTGGCCATCGATGGCCAGGCGCCGGATACGCTTGGTTACCACCGCCTTGGCCTTGATGTAGCCACGTTGGGTGCTGACTTTGACCGTGTCGCCCTGAACGATGCCTTTGTCGTTGGCGAGTTTTTCGCCGATTTCAATGAACTGCTCGGGCTGGACGATGGCGTTCAGCCGTGCGTGCTTGGTCCAGTGACGGAACAGCTCGGTGATCGAGTAGGTGGTTGCCACATAGGGGAAATCTTCACGTTTGCCCATGCGTTTGCGGTCGCTTTCGTACACGCGCGCCGTCGGGCTGTAGGTCACCTTCGGGTGCAGCGGGTTGTGCGCCAGCGGGCTTTCGGTCGGCTCGTAGTGTTCGGGGAACGGACCGTCGTTCAGGGCGCCGACCGAGAACAGCCGTCCCAGGCCTTCAGGCAGCATGATGAACGGATTGACCTTGCCACCCGGTGCGGCGGTGAGGGCGAAGTCAGGGACGTCGACGCCACTCCAGCGTTGGCCGTCCCAGCCGATCAGCTTGCGTTTCGGGTCCCACGGATTGCCCTGCGGGTCGGCCGAAGCACGGTTGTAGAGGATGCGCCGGTTCTGCGGCCAGGCCCAGGCCCAACCCGGAGTGCAGCCCAGACCACTGTCGGCGTTGTCGCGGCGGGCCATCTGGTTGCCTTGTTCGGTCCAGGAGCCGGCGAAGATCCAGTTGAAGCACTGGGTGCTGCCGTCATCGCGCAGTTGCGAGAAATCGTCGAGCAACTGGCCCTTGCGCAGGATCAGCTTGCCTTGCTCATCATGCAGGTCGGCGAGCGCGCGGCCGTTGGATTCCTTGGCCACTTCTTCGGGCTTGGGATCGTACGGGTCGGCGTAATCCCAGGCCATGTTGAGGATCGGCGCCGGGTTGGCGCCGCCTTCTTTTTCGTACAGTTCACGGATTTTCATGAACAGATGGCCGAGGATCTTGCCATCATGCCAGGCTTCGCCGGGCGGTGCGGCACCGGCCCAGTGCCACTGCAGCCAGCGTCCGGAGTTGACGATCGAGCCGTCTTCTTCGGCAAAGCAGGAGGAGGGCAGGCGGAACACCTCGGTCTGGATCGCGGCGGTGTCGACATCGTGCTGTTCGCCGTGGTTCTGCCAGAAACTCGAGGTCTCGGTGGCCAGCGGGTCGATGATCACCAGGAACTTGAGCTTGGCCAGTGCCGCCTGGGCCTTGTTCTTGTCCGGGAAGGCCGCCACCGGGTTGAAACCCTGGGCGATGTAGCCGTTGACCTTGCCTTCGTACATGCGGTTGCTGTAGTTGAGCACGTCGTAGCTGTCGTCCCACTTGGGCAGCCAGTCGAAGCCCCAGTCGTTGTCAGCGGTGGCTTTGTCACCCCAGAGGCTTTTCATCAGGCTGATGAAGAACTTTGGCGTGTGCTTGTAGTAGTTGACCTGATCTTCCAGCAGCGCTGTCGGCGTGGTCTGCTTGAGGTAGCTGGCCAGGGTGGTCTGCTGGTCGGACGGCAGGTTCATGTAGCCGGGCAGACGCAGCGACAACAGGCCCAGGTCGGTGTAGCCCTGGATGTTGGAGTGGCCACGCAGGGCGTTGACCCCGCCACCGGCCATGCCGATGTTGCCCAGCAGCAGCTGGATCATGCCCGAGCCACGGATCATCTGCGCGCCGTTGGTGTGGTGGGTCCACCCCAGGGCGTAGAGGAAGGTGGCGGTGCGGTCCGGCACGCAGGTGCTGGCGAGGATCGCGCAGATCTGCAGGAAATCATCCTTGGGCGTACCGCAGATGTTGGTGACCACTTCAGGGGTGTAGCGGCTGACGTGCGCCTTGAGCAGGTTCCACACACAGCGCGGGTGGCTGAGGGTCATGTCGCGCTTGGCGTAGCCTTTTTCGTCAAGCTCGTAGGTCCAGGAGCTGCGGTCATAGCTGCGCTTGCTGGCGTCGTAGCCACTGAACAGGCCGTCGTCGAAGTGATAATCCTCGCGCACGATCAGGCTGGCGTTGGTGTAGTGGCGCACGTACTCGTGCTGGACCTTGTCGTGGCTGATCAGGTAATTGACCACACCCATCAGGAAGGTCACGTCGGAGCCGGCGCGGATTGGCGAGTAGATGTCGGCCACTGCGGCGCTGCGGTTAAAACGCGGGTCAACGACGATGACCTTGGCGCCGTTGCGAATCTTCGCCTCGATCACCCATTTGAAGCCCACCGGGTGCGCCTCGGCCGGGTTGCCGCCCATGATCAGCACCACGTTGGCGTTCTTGATGTCGACCCAGTTGTTGGTCATCGCGCCACGGCCGAAGGTCGGCGCCAGGGCCGAAACGGTCGGGGCATGGCAGACGCGGGCCTGGCTGTCGGTGCCGAGAATGCCCAGGGCGCGGGTAAAGCGCTGGTCGAGCGAGCCGGTTTCGCTGCTGGCGGCCGAGGAGCAGAGCATGCCGGTACTCAGCCAGCGGTTGACCGTGGTGCCCTTGGCGTTTTTCTCGATGAAGTTGGCATCGCGGTCGTCCTTCATCAGGCGGGCGATGCGCTCGATGGCGTGGTCCCAGCTGATGCGCTGCCATTTGTCCGAACCCGGCGCGCGGTATTCGGGGAACAGCAGGCGTTGTTCACTGTGCACATAGTCCACCAGGCCGGCGCCTTTCGGGCACAGCGAGCCACGGCTGACCGGGTGATCCGGGTCGCCTTCGATGTGGAAGATGCGCGCCTTGGCGTTCTTCGCGCCGTCACCCAGGCTGTACATGAGGATCCCGCAGCCTACGGAGCAGTAGGTGCAGTTGTTGCGGGTTTCCTTGGCGCGCAACAGCTTGTACTGGCGCGACTGGGTGGCCTGGGCCATGCCGGGGGCAAAACCCAGGGTCGCGCAGGTGGCGGTGGCGACCCCGGCGGTACAGAGCTTGAAGAACTGACGTCTGCCAAGTCCCATGGTTATCTCCTTATTCTATCGGCTGCACAAAGCAGCGGGCATAGGCATGCCCGGCAACAAGGCGTCGCAAGCGCAGTTGGCTGGGTGAGATCACGATTGGTTGCAGGCCCTGTCTGGCGCAGGGCTCGGGTAACGCGGATGAACGGTAGTGTATTCCCGTATGGAATGTAGGACTAATCAAGGGTGTCGATGGCGCTATCGAGCGGCTCTATCGTTGACTGTTTGACCTTGGCAGAGCCTTGTTTTACGCGCCCCGGGCATTGGGCGGTAGTTTCGGAGATTAGACGAAAGTAGCAGGCAGGCGAGGTGAGAGAATGGTTAGTGTTCTTTCTATATATTCCATGTGAGTCTAACAAAATGATTAATTATTCTTTTTTGTTTTTCTTCTGAGCGTGCACTCTGCACCTCAAGCACTGCGCCGCAGTGCACCCCGGAACGAGGAAGCAGAGCATGACCATCAAGGCGATCAACGTACGCAATCAGTTCAAGGGCACGGTCAAGGAGATCATCGAAGGGCCAGTGGTGTCGGAAATCGATGTGCAGACCTCCGCGGGCATCGTCACGTCGGTGATCACCACCCGTTCGGTGCACGAGCTGGAGTTGCGGGTGGGCAGTGAAGTGATTGCCTTCGTGAAATCCACCGAGGTGTCGATCGCCAAGCTATGAGGGTTTGCGCGTCAGCTCGAAGCGACACACCTGTCCACCGCGCAGCATGCATTCCAGGTGCTGCACCTTGCCTCCACCCAGACCGCCGATCAGCGCCAGGTCGAGCTCACAGACTTCAGGGTGAGCTTCGGCCAGCTGATGAAACACGCAGTTGTGGGCGACGATTTGCGCAGGAGCCCCCCCGGAGCGGAAAAAAACTTCGGATTCATAGCCGACATCTTTCATATGCGCGGCAATCTGCTGTTCATCGAGCCGGGTAGCGCTCAGGTCCGCAGCCATTTTCTCGCCCAGACTACGCATCAACTGCACCAGCGCTTCATGGCCGATCAGGCTGGCGACTTCATCGATCAACAGGTTGGCCAGCAAGTGATAGTGGCGCGGGAACAACTCCCGGCCATGCGCGCTCAGGCGATACAACTGCTCGGGGCGGCGGCCAGTGGCGCGCAGATCGCCGCGCACCACCAGACCGTCACGTTCCAGGGCCGCCAGGTGCTGGCGCACCGCCGTGCGGGTGACCGACAGCTGGCTGGCCAGCTGTTCGATGCTCATACCTGCAGCCGTGTACAGCAAGGCTGAAAGCAGATCCTGTTGGGTACGTCCCAGACCTTCGAACATCGACAGACCTCGCTCAGAACTTGTCCGGGAACTGTTTGACCAGTGCCGCCGTCAAGGCGTCGGCCAACCCGAGAATATGCTCGCGCATGTGTTGCCAGGTGGCGGCTTCTGCCTTGTAGTCTTTTTTCCCGAGTTCGTCGACCTGCGCAATATGGTGGCCGCCATGGGCGGCAAGCATCGTATTGAGCGTAGCCTCCGGCAAGTTGGGGTTGGCCGTGGCGAGGAACTTGGCCAGGGCCTTGGCGTTGCTGGTCAGGTCGTTGACCGCTGCCTGTTTACCGGAAGCCGACTGGCTGACACTGGCATCACTGTACTGCTTGACCGCGCCCCAGTGCCCGGCGAGCAGTTTCAGCAATTGGTCGGCGGCGGGCTGGCCGTAGAGCGGGGCGATACTGTTGGCAATCGCGGTGGCATTGCTGACCACCTCCTGGCTGGCGACATCGGCCTGCTGGCGATTGCCGGACTGATTGGCAATGGCGTAATCGCGAATCCAGAAAATATGCTCGACCCACAGATCACGCAGGGCCAGGCGGGTGGTCAGGGCGGCGGATTCGGCTTGCGGGGGAGGGGTTTGAGCCGCAGGGCCCAAGGTGGGAAGCGCGCACAAAGCTGCAAGCAGCAGCACAACTGACAGTCTGGTCTTCATGGCAGTACCCTCGGCGGGTGAAATGGCCTACAAGATCAATTACAGCATAAAAATATGTCGTTATTGTTTGAGGCGCCGAACGGTTGTTGCCCACCGTCAAAGCGGTGGGCAACCGAGGGTTCAGCTCAGGAGTGAGTCGCTTCGGGCAGGATCATCCGTGCCGGTGCCTGGGCGGCCTTGCCACGGGCCACCAGGTAATACAGCACGCTCGGTACCACCAGGCCGATGATCCACGACACATCGACACCACCGAGGTGAGCAACCATAGGGCCGGTGTAGAGTTTGGTGGAAATGAACGGCATCTGCACCAGCACGCCAATGGTGTAGACGATGATGCCCGGCATGTTCCAGCGCCCGTAGCGGCCATTGGGGTCGGCCAGGGCCGGCACGTCATAGCGTTCCTTGGTGATGAAGTAGTAATCGACCAGATTGACCGCGCTCCAGGGTACGAAGAAGGTCAGCAGGAACAGGATGAACGACTTGAACGCGACGAGGAACGAGTGCTGGCCGAGCAGGGCGATCAGGGTCGAGGCGCCGACGATGCCGAGGACGAAGAACAGACGCTGGCGGCGGCTGACTTCAATGTGCCCGCGAAAGCCACTGATGATGGTGGCGATGCACATGAAGCTGCCGTAGGAGTTGAGGGTGGAGATGGTCACCTTGCCGAAGGCGATGCTGAAATACAGCAGCGCGGCGGTGGCACCGGTGCCCCCGAGGCCGACGATATAAGCCACTTCGCGGCCGGAGAACTGGCCGTTGGCGATGGCTGCGGCAAACACCCCGAGCACCATCGACGCCTGGGAGCCGACCACCGAGCCGAGACCTGCGGCAAGGAAGGTCTTGAACGACGAAGTGCGGCTTGGCAGGTAGCGCGAATAGTCCGCCACATAAGGGCCGAAGGAGATCTGCCAGGACGCCGACAATGACACCGCAAGCAGGAACGAAGTCCAGGTGAAGTGACGGTTTTGCAGCAGCTCGCTGATGTCGCTGATGACCATGATGCGGCTGAACAGGTAAACGAATGCGATGATCCCCAGTACGCTGGCAATCCGCCCGATCCAGTGGATCATGCGATAGCCGAACACCGTGGCCAGGACGATCACGGCGGCGAAAATCAGGATCCCGGCGCTGTCGCTGACGCTGAGCAACTGGCCGATCGCCTGGCCCGACAGCACCGTGCCGGTGGCGGTGAAACCCAGGTACATCAGGCACACCAGGGCAATCGGGATGGCCGCGCCATAGACACCGAACTGCACCCGGCTGGAAATCATCTGCGGCAAGCCCAGTTTGGGCCCTTGAGCGGCGTGCAGGGCCATGACCGCGCCGCCGATCAGTTGGCCGATCAGCAAGCCGATCAATGACCAGAACACATCACCGCCGAGCACCACGGCCAGGGCCCCGGTGACGATTGCAGTGATCTGCAGGTTGGCACCCAGCCACAGGGTGAACTGACTGTACAGGCGTCCGTGTCGTTCATTTTCCGGGATGTAGTCGATCGAGCGACGTTCGATCAAGGGCTTGCTGCGCGAGGCGCTGGCCTGGGTCATTGCTGTGGATCTCCGCATATTGTTGTTGTCGAGCGGTCGAGTTACCGGCCGGACGCAGGGCGGGCGACGTCAGCAGATATGAGCATGTATATACAAATACAGTCAAGTGTATGTGTCGTCATGTCGCCGCTCTGCTACGCTGCAGTTTTTCAGCCTCAGCAGCGTTCAAAAGCCATGCCTGAAACTACAGCTGAACCTCAAGCGGTCTGCAGCCCGATCACTCGCAGCGCGATCTTCATCGTCGCCACGCTCAAGCCCGGGCCTGAAGCTGCCGAACGCGTACGCGGGTGGTGTGCCGATGTCGCCGGGCTGACCCGTTCGGTGGGCAAGCGCGTGCCGGGCGGCAACCTGTCGTGCGTCTGCGGCTTTGCTGACAGCGCCTGGGACTGCCTGTTCGGTGATCCGCGTCCGGCGGCCTTGCACCCCTTTCGCGAGTTCGGTCCAGAGCAGCGCCGTGCCCTGGCAACGCCGGGTGACCTGCTGTTGCATATCCGCGCCGAACACATGGACCTGTGCTTCGAGCTGGCCACGCAATTGATGGCGGCGCTGGGCGATGCGGTGACCGTGGTCGATGAGGTTCAGGGTTTTCGTTATTTCGACATGCGCAGCATCATCGGTTTTGTCGACGGCACGGAAAACCCGGTCGGGCGCAAGGCAGAGCATTTCACCCTGATTGGCGCTGAAGACCCGGCCTTCAGCGCAGGCAGTTATGTGTTGGTGCAGAAGTACCTGCACAACATGCAGGCGTGGAACGCGCTGACTGTCGAGGCCCAGGAACACGTGATCGGCCGTACCAAACTGTCTGATATCGAACTCGACGAATCGGTCAAACCCAGTTGCTCGCACAGCGCGTTGACGGTCCTTGAGCAGGACGGCGAAGAAGTGAAGATCCTGCGCGACAACATGCCGTTCGGCCGCCCTGGTGCCGGGGAGTTCGGCACCTACTTCATTGGCTATGCGCGTTCTCCCGAGCCGATCGAGCAGATGCTCGAGAACATGTTTGTCGGTAAACCTGCGGGTAACTACGACCGCCTGCTCGACTTCAGCACGGCGGTCACCGGTGGCCTGTTTTTCGTGCCTTCAGCCGATGTGCTCGAAGCGCTTGCCGAGCGCACCGGCTAATCGGCACATGCGCGTTGTCAGTGGCTGTCGAGTAGAGCTTTTACTTCGGCAAAACACTTCTCCGCGAGGGCCGAGCGCGGTTCGCTACGGCGCAGCAGCAGGCCGATCGGGGCATGCACGCTGGCGCTGGCAATCGGCACGATACGAATGTGTTCGCTCAATTCATCCAGGCCGCTTTGCAGCGGCATGATCGCGCAGCAGATGCCGGCGCAGATCGCCTGGATCAACTGGTAGGTGGAGTCGCTCTCCAGCACCGGTTGCGGGTGCAGGCCCCGGCTTCTGAAACTCAGATCGACTGACTGGCGGTAGTGCATGCCCTTGGACAGCATCCCCAGGGGGATATCGCTGACTGCCTCCCACGGCAGTTCGGGCTGATCAAAGTGGTAATGGCGCGTGTCGTACAGCAGGCCCATGCTGGTAGCGCCCAGTTCGATGACCTCGAAGAAGCTGGTGTTGATCTGGTCCAGGTAGCAGATACCCAGGTCGAGCTGATTACGGCTCAAACCATCGATGACCTGCTCCGAGCTCAGCGACGAGAGCTGGAAATGCAGCTCTGGATAGCGCTGGGCCAGGGGCGTGAGGAAACTCATCGGGTTGATGCTCGACAACGGCACCATGCCCAGGCGCAGGTTGCCGACGATCTGCCCGCGGCAGCTGGCAGCCTCGGCCTGCAGGCCGTCGTAGGCCGCCAGCAGGGTCCGGGCCCAGGCCAGGATGCGCTCGCCGGCTTCAGTGAAACCTTCAAAACGTTGGCCGCGGGTTACCAGCACCAGGTCCAGCTCGTCCTCCAGGTTGCGCAGGCGCATGGACAGCGTCGGCTGGGTGATGTGGCACAGCGCAGCGGCCTGGCCGAAGTGTCTGGTCTGATCCAGGGCGATGAGAAACTTGAGTTGTTTGATGTCCATGGCTCGGCCTGGCAAGTGGTATGGGGTTCAGCATAGTGCGGTTACGCAACCCTACTCGCAGGGCAAAAGTACGTCCAATGAGTATGAGTGACTGGCTGATAAGTGCGGTCGATCAAGCGGCTGGTTGTGGTGTTTTGCCAATAGAGGGTGTCGATAGGCTGTTGTGAACTATCGATTGGACGGCTTTAGTTTTAGTCACTAGTTTCCCCGAAGATTACTCTTCGACCCTGAGGCTATTACATGAGTGTGAAAATGGATGCGGTTTTTGTACCGATCAACATTGCCGTACTGACCGTCAGTGATACCCGCACTTTCGTGACCGACACCTCCGGCGAATTGCTGGCGACTCGCGCCGTGGAAATGGGCCATCGACTGGTGGCCCGTGAGTTGGTCAAGGACGATGTCTACAAAATCCGTGCGCAGGTGGCGACCTGGATTGCCGACGACCAGGTGCAGGTGGTGCTGGTGACCGGTGGCACCGGTTTTACCGCCCGCGACAGCACCCCCGAGGCGGTGGCCTGTCTGCTCGACAAGCACATCGACGGATTCGGTGAGTTGTTCCGCGCCTTGTCGATCCTCGATATCGGCACCTCCACGGTGCAAACCCGGGCTTTGGCCGGGCTGGCCAACGGCACACTGGTGTGCTGCCTGCCGGGCTCGACCGGTGCCTGCCGTACGGCGTGGGAAGGCATCCTGGCCGAGCAGCTCGATGCCCGCCATCGTCCGTGCAACTTTGTCGCCCATCTCAAGCCCGGCAACCTGTGTGGGTCGCGCCAAGACCAATGAACAAGGGTGGGGCATGCTGGTGGGAGCGGGCTTGCTGTGGGAGCGGGCTTGCCC
>JBOICD010000058.1:0-11886 GCA_050739855.1 Pseudomonas sp. | reverse complement strand
GGAGCAGAAGCCCATTACCCGTTCGACGCCAGCGCGGTTGTACCAGCTGCGGTCGAAGATCACTACTTCGCCCGCCGCCGGCATATGCTGGATGTAGCGCTGGGCATACATCTGGCTCTTTTCCCGATCGGTTGGCGCCGGCAGCGCGACAACGCGGAACACCCGCGGGCTGACCCGCTCGGTGATGGCCTTGATGGTGCCGCCTTTGCCAGCGCCGTCACGGCCTTCGAAAACGATGCAAACTTTCAAGCCCTTGGCCGTCACCCACTGTTGCAGCTTGACCAGTTCGATGTGCAAGGCTTTGAGTTCCTGTTCGTATTCCTTGCGGGGTAGACGCTCTGCGCTACGCTGCTTTTCTTTCTTTTTTGCCATGCGCCGATACCTCGTCAGTGAAAGTGGATCTGAGTATAGACAGGGCGGTCTCAGAGGGGCCTGACGCGGCTCAATGGAAAAGAAAAACCCCTTGAGGCGGATATCCTCAAGGGGCTATCCATTGATGCTTGGCGATTATTTGATCAAATGTCAGAAACAATGATAGAGTTCTGACATTGCATCAAACCTATGGTTGCCATCATGAAGAAGCTTCCGGAAGTGATCCTCCAGCGTAGTCAGTCTTTGCCTGAGGGCGAAGTGCTGTCGCCTAAAGAGTTTCTGAGCGTGGGTAGTCGCGCGGCGATCGACCAGGCGTTCTCGCGCCTGACGAGGGCCGGGAGACTGATACGCATTTGTCGCGGAATGTACGTGGCCCCTGTAAAGAGCCGTTTTGGCACCCGAGCGCCGGAGCCCGAAAAGGTTGTCCAGGCGTTGGCGCAGAAAACCGGAGAGGCTCTGACATCGAGTGGCGCACGCGCTGCGAACGGCTTGGGATTGACGCAGCAGGTTCCAGTTCGCCAGGTCTTTCTCACCAGTGGGAATGCTCGCACTCTGAAGATTGGTAAGACAGAGATCCAGATCAATCATGCTCCACGTTGGATGCTTGCCGCTTCGGCCGCAGGTGAAGCAGTTCGCGCTCTTGCCTGGTTGGGTGAGAAGCAATCCAGCAAGGTGATCCATCAAGTGCATCGTCGACTGTCCGAAACAGAGTGGGCGAGACTCATGAATTTTCGTGCGGCGCTTCCATCTTGGATGGCGGGTGTCATCGGTAGCGAGGCTCTCCGTGGCTGAAAACTTCTTCACTCTGAGCCAGGAAGATCAGAGTGACGCTCTGCTTCAGGCATCTTCAAACCTTGGTCGTCCAGCCTTCGTGTTAGAGAAGGACCTTTGGGTTGTTTGGACCTTAGGCAAAATTTTCTCCACACCGGTAGGTGACCACCTCACTTTCAAGGGGGGGACATCACTATCCAAGGTTTACAGGCTGATCGACCGTTTTTCTGAGGATATTGATCTTACTTACGATATCCGGCAGTTGCTGCCGGAAGTAAAAAGCGAGATTCCTCCAAGTAGCAGCCAGGCAAGAAAATGGGCGGAGCAGGTTCGTGCGCAGCTCCCTGGCTGGATTCGACAGACGGTTGTTCCGTTACTGTCCAAAGCGATCGTGACTGACGGACTATCGGCAGAATTGGGGCAGGAGGATGACAAACTGTATTTGCACTATCCGACGCGTACACCTGCTAACGATTACGTCATGCCGAGAATTTTGCTTGAATTTGGAGCCCGCTCGAGCGGTGAGTCACATGGGCGCAAGCATGTTTCATGCGATATGGCTGGTGCTCAGTTGGAAGGGGTTCTGTTTCCCGAGGCAAATCCTATTGTAATGGACGTGGCACGAACCTTTTGGGAGAAAGCCACGGCGGCCCATGTTTACTGTAGCCAAGAACGATTGAAGAGCGAGCGTTTCGCTAGGCACTGGCACGACCTGAACGCGATAGTGCAAAGCCAAGAGTTCTCAGAGGTCATCGCCCGACGCGATGTCGCCTCTTTAGTAGCTGAACACAAGTCTTGGTTCTTCAAGGAGAAGGCTGCAGACGGCAGTCCTGTGGACTACCACCATGCTGTAGCAGGAAATCTCCGGCTGGTCCCAACCGGCGAAGCAAGGACAAACTTGGCAGATGATTACGCCAAGATGTTGGAGGGTGGAATGTTTGACAGTGCCCCACCCTCTTTCGATGCGCTGATGAGCGCATGCGCGGAGCTCGAGGAGCGCTTGAATGCTGCAGCGTCGGCCTAGGTAACGAGCGCTTCGAAGATTGGCAAAGGGCCTGAAGCGGAGGCTTTAACGTCCCATAGATCAATTTTCTCCCACGGATCTTGGTGGAAAAGAAAAACCCCTTGAGACGGATATCCTCAAGGGGTTTTGTGTTCATCAGGGCCCATCAGGACCCGCAAACTATACGTTGAAGCGGAAGTGCATCACATCACCGTCCTTGACGATGTAGTCCTTGCCTTCCAGACGCCATTTGCCGGCTTCTTTCGCGCCGCCTTCACCCTTGTACTGGATGAAGTCGTCATAGGCGACTACTTCGGCACGGATGAAGCCTTTCTCGAAGTCGGTGTGGATCACGCCTGCCGCCTGAGGGGCGGTGGCGCCGACGCGCACGGTCCAGGCGCGGACTTCCTGAACACCGGCGGTGAAGTAGGTCTGCAGGTTGAGCAGGCCGTAGCCTGCGCGGATCACGCGGTTAAGGCCAGGCTCTTCCAGGCCCAGGGCCTCGAGGAACATGTCCTTTTCTTCGCCCTCGTCGAGTTCGGCGATTTCCGCTTCGATCTTGTTGCACACCGGCACAACTACGGCGCCTTCTTCTTCGGCGATGGCGCGTACGACGTCCAGGTGCGGGTTGTTCTCGAAGCCGTCTTCAGCGACGTTGGCGATGTACATCACCGGCTTGCTGGTCAGCAGGTGGAAGCCTCGGATCAGCGCCTTCTCGTCGTCTGCCATGCTCTTCATCAGGCTGCGCGCAGGCTTGCCTTCGGTGAAGTGCGGGATCAGTTTTTCGAGGATGGCTTTCTGTGCCAGCGCGTCCTTGTCACCGCCCTTGGCGTTACGCGCAACCTTCTGCAGTTGCTTCTCGCAGCTGTCGAGGTCGGCGAAGATCAGTTCCAGTTCGATGATCTCGATGTCGCGCTTGGGGTCGACGCTGTTGGAGACGTGAATCACGTTCTCGTCTTCGAAGCAGCGCACCACGTGGGCGATGGCGTCGGTTTCGCGGATGTTGGCCAGGAACTTGTTGCCCAGGCCTTCACCTTTCGAGGCGCCGGCAACCAGGCCGGCGATGTCGACGAATTCCATGGTGGTCGGCAGTACGCGGTTCGGCTTGACGATGGCCGCCAGCGCATCCAGGCGCGCATCAGGCATCGGTACGATGCCGCTGTTCGGCTCGATGGTGCAGAAGGGGAAGTTCTCTGCCGCAATGCCGGATTTGGTCAAGGCGTTGAACAGGGTGGACTTGCCGACGTTGGGCAGACCGACGATGCCGCAATTGAAACCCATGGTGAATCCCTCTTCGTGGAGTCAGGCCTTCTGGCTGTGCAGCTCTCTCATCGCACGCGTCCAGTCGCCGGCGAGGATGTCCGGCAGCACGCCGAGGGCAAAATCGATACTGGCGTCCAGCTTTTCCTGTTCGGCGCGTGGCGCCTTGCCCAGGACAAAACCGGAGACCCTGCTGCTGTCACCCGGGTGGCCGATGCCAAGCCGCAGACGGTGAAAGTCTTGGTTGTTGCCGAGCTGCGCAATGATGTCGCGCAGGCCGTTATGCCCGCCATGGCCGCCACCTTTCTTGAGCTTGGCGACGCCGGGGGGCAGGTCGAGTTCGTCGTGGGCCACCAGGATGGCATCTGGCGGGATGCGGAAAAAGTTCGCCAGTGCAGCAACGGCCTGGCCGCTGCGGTTCATGTAGGTGGTCGGAATCAGTAGACGAACGTCTTTGCCCTGATGGCTGAATTTAGCCGTCAGGCCGAAATACTTGCGGTCAGCGGTCAGGTTGACACGCTGGGCACTGGCAATGCGTTCTACGAAAAGAGCCCCTGCGTTATGCCGGGTCTGTTCGTATTCGGGGCCAGGGTTTCCCAGGCCGACGATCAGTTGGATGGCGGTCACGTCAGGGGCTCTTCCTTGGAGTTGGGGGTTACAGTGCGGGGCACTGTAACCCGATCAACGCCGGCGTGCTGAGTAGATTACTCGGCAGCGCCTTCTGCAGCTTCAGGCGCAACACGCGGAGCGTGAACGTTGGCAACAGCTTTGTCATCACCGTGGGCCAGAGCAACGAACTCAACGCCTTTCGGAGCTTTGAGGTCCGACAGGTGAATGATGGTGCCGACTTCGGCTTTAGCCAGGTCGACTTCGATGAACTCAGGCAGGTCTTTGGCTTCGCAGGAAACTTCGATCTCGGCCACTACGTGGGAGATTTCGCCGCCTTTCTTGACCGGGGCTTCTTCGTTGATGAAGTGCACAGGTACTTTGGCGGTCAGTTTCTGGCCAGCAACAACGCGGACGAAGTCAGCGTGCATGATGAACTGCTTGGCTGGGTGACGCTGCATGGCTTTAACAACGACGTTTTCTTTCTTGCCGTCGATGTTCAGCTCGATAACGTGGCTGTAAGCAGCTTCGTTTTCGAACAGCTTGGCAACTTCTTTAGCCAGCATGGTGATGGAAACTGGCTCTTTGTCACCGCCGTAAACTACAGCAGGAACGGAAGAGGCGAGACGACGCAGGCGGCGGCTCGCACCTTTCCCCAGGTCGGTACGCGCTTGGGCGTTCAGGATGAAATCAGTCATTTTGTATCTCCAAAATAGCCATCTCCCGCAGGCGTTTGCGACCAGCGCCAAACGGGGTGGGCAAAAAAGCCCCGCCCCAACAACAGGTGTTGGGGCGGGGCGCTTTTCGTCAACGAAAGGTTCGCGAGAGCAAAGCCCTCAGCGGAACATCGCGCTGATCGATTCTTCATTGCTGATGCGGCGAACCGCCTCAGCAACGACCGGTGCGATATCCAGTTGACGGATACGCGCACAGGCTTGTGCAGCTGCGGACAACGGGATGGTATTGGTAACCACCAGTTCGTCCAGCACGGAGTTCTCGATATTCTCGATCGCCCGACCCGACAGGACAGGGTGCGTGCAGTAGGCGTAAACCTTGGCAGCGCCGTGTTCTTTCAGGGCCTTGGCCGCATGGCACAGGGTGCCGGCGGTATCGACCATGTCGTCGACGAGAATACAGGTACGTCCTTCGACATCGCCGATGATATGCATCACTTCGGAGTGATTAGCCTTTTCACGGCGTTTGTCGATGATGCCCAGATCGACGCCCAGGGACTTGGCAACAGCACGTGCACGCACGACGCCGCCGATGTCCGGGGACACGATCATGAGATTCTCGAAACGCTGGTCTTCGATGTCATCCACCAGAACGGGGGAGCCGTAGATGTTATCTACCGGAATATCGAAGAAACCCTGGATCTGGTCAGCGTGCAGGTCGACAGTGAGAACACGGTCGATACCGACGACGGTGAGCATGTCAGCGACGACTTTGGCGCTGATAGCTACACGCGCCGAACGCGGACGGCGATCCTGGCGGGCATATCCGAAGTAAGGAATCACGGCAGTGATTCGGGACGCTGAGGAGCGGCGGAAGGCGTCGGCCATCACTACCAGTTCCATCAGATTATCGTTGGTTGGCGCGCAAGTCGGCTGAATAATGAAAACGTCTTTACCGCGGACATTTTCATTGATCTCAGTGCTGATTTCGCCGTCGGAGAACTTACCGACAGAGACGTCACCGAGAGGGATATGCAGCTGACGTACGACACGCCGAGCCAGATCGGGGTTGGCGTTCCCCGTAAAGACCATCATCTTGGACACGCGCAGTACCTGAAGGCTGAGGGTATACCTGGATGAGTATAGGAAAATGGCAGGGGCGGCTGGATTCGAACCAACGCATGGCAGGATCAAAACCTGCTGCCTTACCGCTTGGCGACGCCCCTGTATCTGTTGCTGCGAGTACCTTGTACTCGATTCCTAGAGCAGACTTTGCAGCTTGCGATGCAACATTGAAATGTTGCTTCCCTTTGCTACAAATCCTGTTTGGGTATCTGCAAGAAGGGCCAAAACTTTATCAGCTTCAGCTTTGCTTGGGAAGGCCCCAAACACACAACTTCCAGTTCCGGTGAGCCTAGCATCAGTGAATTTGCTTAGCAAACTCAGTGAGTTACGTACTTCTGGGTAACGCTGCTCTACTACCGGTTGGCAGTCATTTCGACTGTTTCCCTTGGGAACGGGGCGCATCTTAAGGGGCAAAGAATCACGTGTCAACTGCGGATGTGAAAAAATTTCTGCTGTACTTACAAATACTTGCGGGACCAGCACGACATACCAGGGTTCTTCCGGGTCTGCCGGGGTCAGGATCTCGCCGACACCTTCGGCGAATGCCGCGTGGCCACGGACGAAAACCGGCACGTCAGCGCCCAGGCTCAGGCCCAGTTCTGCCAGTTGGTCTTCGCTGCAACCAAGCTGCCACAAGTGATTGAGGCCGAGCAGGGTGGTGGCGGCATCCGAACTGCCGCCACCGATGCCGCCGCCCATGGGCAGGATTTTTTTCAGCCAGATGTCGGCGCCTTGTGGGCAGCCGCTCAGGGCCTGCAGTTTACGGGCGGCCTTGACGATCAGGTTGCTGTCATGGGGGACGCCTTCGATGTCGCTGTGCAGGCGGATTTCGCCGTCTTCGCGCACGGCGAACGACAGTTCATCGCCGTAGTCGAGAAACTGGAAGAGGGTTTCCAGCAGGTGGTAGCCATCGGCGCGGCGACCAAGAATGTGCAGCATCAGATTGAGTTTGGCCGGGGCCGGCAGGGTCAACGGGGTCATATCAGTGCCCCAGCTGGCGCGGCTGCCAGTCCTTGACCACCAGGGTCACGTCGATATTTTGCCCGTGCAGCTTGAGGCGCTCGGGCAGCCAGTAGCCGTTCTGCTCGGTATAGCTCAGGTACTGCACGTCCCAGCCATCCTGCTTGAGGCTGGCCAGGCGGCTGTCGCGGCCCAGGGTCAGCTGGCTTTTGCTGTCCGGCGCGGGCAGGCCACGTACCCACCAGACCAGGTGCGATACCGGCAACTCCCAGCCGAGCTGTTCTTCGAGCAGGGCCTCCGGACTTTTCGCTTCGAAGCGGCCCTGGTTGGCAACCTCAAGCACGACCCCGCCCGGGCGACCGGTCAGGCGTGCGGCGCCACGGCCCAGTGGTCCGGACAGGCGAATGTCGTAGTAATCCTGGCGCTGCAGCCAGAACAGGGTCCCGCTGCCGGAGTCTTTGGGGGCGCGGATCCCGACCTTGCCGTTGATCTGCCAGCCGTCCAGGGTGCTCAGCTGTTGTTTGTGCTCGCGCCACAATTGTGGGCTGCCCTGGCCCTGGAGGGCTTCACGGGAACCGAAGCCGGCACAACCGGCGAGCAGGGCGATCAGGCTGAAGGTGATGCAGTGGCGCAAAAACATAGGCTTAAAGAGTCTCGGAACCGGTCAGGCGCAAGACGGTCTTGCGCAGGATAGGGCTGTCGGGTTGGGCTTCGATGGCTTTGGCCCAGATCTGGCGTGCTTCGCGGCGCTTGCCATTGGCCCAGAGCACTTCGCCCAGGTGCGCGGCGACTTCGTGGTCGGGGAAACGCGCCAGGGCCTGGCGCAGCAGGCGCTCGGCTTCGTCGAGATTGCCCATGCGGTAGTTGACCCAGCCCAGGCTGTCGAGCACCGCGGGATCGTCCGGGTTGATCTGGTGAGCCTTGTCGATCAGTGTCTTGGCTTCGGCATAGCGCGTGGTGCGATCGGCCAGGGTGTAGCCCAGGGCGTTGAGGGCCATGGCGTTTTCCGGTTCGCGGGCGATGATGCTGCGCAGGTCCTTTTCCATCTGGGCCAGGTCGTTGCGCTTCTCGGCCAGCATGGCACGGGTGTACAGCAGGTTGTTGTCGTTTGGGTACTGCTTCAGGGCTTGTTCCAGCACTTGCAGGGCCTGGGCATCCTTGTCGTTGTTGCCCAGTGCCTCGGCTTCGATCAGGTACAGCTGGATGACGTAGTCCGGCTGGGTGTCGCGGGCCAGCGCCAGACGCCGTGAAGCTTCTGTGCTACGGCCATTGGCCACGAGGATATCGGCCTGGCGCAGTTGTGCTGGCAGGTAATCGTTGCCCGGGCCGACCTGGGCGTATTCGTCCAGGGCTGCCTGCGGCTGGTTGCGTTCTTCATGGATGCGCCCCAGGTTCAGGTGCGCCGAATCGACGTGACTGTCGCGTTCGATCAGCTCTTGCAGGTACCCGGTCGCTTCATCCCAGTTCTTGGTTTCCAGGCAGATCAGGGCCAGGGAGTAACGCAGCTCGTCGTCATCCGGGTATTGCTCGAGCAGGCTGGAAAACTCGACTTTGGCGTCGTCCAGGCGATCCTGCTCCACCAGCGTGCGGGCGTAGGTCAGGCGCAGACGCTTGTCGTCCGGGTTCTGGCGGATGGTTTTCTGCAGCAATGGCAGGGCTTCTTCGCCGCGGCCCACGCTTTGCAGCAGGCGCGCGCGCAGCAGCACCGGGGCGATCTCGCCTTCCTCGGGCGGATGCGCTTCAAGCAAGTCCAGCGCCGCCTTGGAATTACCGTCCTGTTGCAGAAGCAAGGCCTTGCCGAATACCAGCTGGCCATTGTCCGGGTATTTCTGCAGCAGGCGATCGAAGCTCTTCTGCAGACCGTCGCGGGTGTCCTGGTCGGTTTCGGCGGCCGACAGGGCGAGGAAATCGAAATGGGTGTCGCCTTTGCCCTGCAGCACTTTCTCCATATAGGCCATGGAGTCGTCGTAACGGCCGCCGCGTGCCAGCTGGATGGCAGCGGCGCGTTGCGCGTCGAGGTTGTCCGGAGCGTTTTTCGCCCAGATCAGTGCGGTATCCAGGGCGGATTGATCGGCGCCCAGGTATTCGGCAATGCGGTAGGCGCGCTCGGAAATACCGGGATCCTGGGTCTTGATTGCCTCACTGACATAGTTGTCCAGGGCTATGTCAAAGCGATTGCGCTGGCCGGCCAGTTCCGCACTCAACAGGTTGTACACGGTTTCCTGGGTAAACGACCCATAGACTACAGGCTTGTCCGCCGGCTTTTGTGCGACATCGAGGGCAGGCGCCTGGGCATCCGTCGAGTCGGGGGCCAGGGTCTGGCAGCCCTGGAGCAGGGCCAAGGCAAGGAATAACGCGTAGGATCTATTCATAATGAGGATTTGGGCGGCTTACCAGCGGTCGGATCATCATGACACAAGCGCCGGGGCAAACCCATAAGCGAAGGTCTCGGTAGAGGTAGACTATAGAGACAATAGCGAGCGGTGGTTGTTCTGAAACCTGCGAAGTAGGACAATTATCGGCTTCTCGTCATAATCAGCGACCTTGCATGGCCTTTCTTGCCCTCGGTATCAACCATAAGACTGCCTCGGTAGACGTACGCGAGCGCGTGGCGTTTACGCCTGAGCAGCTGGTGGACGCCTTGCAGCAGCTCTGCCGACTGACCGCCAGCCGCGAAGCCGCGATCCTTTCGACCTGCAACCGCAGCGAACTTTATATAGAACAGGACCACCTGGCAGCAGAGAGCATCCTGCGCTGGCTGGCCGAATACCATCAGCTGAGCCTCGATGAACTGCGCGCCAGTGCCTACATCCATGAGGATCATGATGCGGTCCGGCACATGATGCGGGTGGCGTCCGGGCTCGACTCGCTGGTGCTTGGCGAGCCGCAGATCCTCGGGCAGATGAAGTCTGCCTACGCCGTGGCGCGCGAGGCCGGGACCATCGGTCCGCTGCTTGGCCGCCTGTTCCAGGCGACCTTCAGTGCCGCCAAACAGGTGCGCACCGATACAGCCATCGGCGAGAACCCGGTGTCGGTGGCCTTTGCCGCTGTCAGCCTGGCCAAGCAGATCTTCAGCGACCTGGGGCGTAGCCAGGCGCTGTTGATTGGCGCCGGCGAAACCATCACCCTGGTGGCGCGGCACCTGCACGAGCAGGGTGTACGGCGTATCGTGGTAGCCAACCGCACCCTGGAGCGGGCCAGTACCCTGGCCGAGCAGTTCGGCGCCCATGCGGTGTTGCTGGCGGATATTCCGCAGGAACTGGTCAACAGCGATATCGTCATCAGTTCCACTGCCAGCCAGTTGCCAATCCTCGGCAAGGGTGCGGTGGAAAGCGCGCTGAAGCAGCGCCGGCACAAGCCAATCTTCATGGTCGATATCGCCGTGCCGCGCGACATCGAGCCAGAAGTCGGTGAGCTGGACGATGTATACCTGTATACCGTCGATGACCTGCATGACGTGGTCGCCGAGAACCTCAAGAGCCGCCAGGGCGCTGCCCAGGCCGCCGAAGAGCTGGTCTCGGTGGGCGCTGAAGACTTCATGCTGCGCCTGCGCGAGCTGGCGGCGGTGGATGTGCTCAAGGCGTACCGTCAGCAGAGCGAACGCCTGCGCGACGAAGAACTGCAAAAGGCCCAGCGGATGCTGGCCAATGGTGCCAGCGCCGAAGAGGTGCTGGTGCAACTGGCGCGCGGGCTGACCAACAAATTGCTCCATGCACCCAGTGTGCAACTGAAAAAGCTCTCTGCCGAAGGCCGCCTCGATGCGTTGGCCATGGCTCAGGAACTCTTTGCCCTCAATGAGGGTTCGACGGATAAAACCCCGCAATGAAAGCGTCGCTGCTCAATAAACTGGACACACTCCAGGACCGTTTCGAGGAATTGACCGCCCTGCTGGGTGATGCTGAAGTCATATCCGACCAGACCCGCTTTCGCGGCTATTCCCGCGAATATGCCGAAGTCGAGCCCGTGGCTGCGGCCTACGCCCAGTGGCGCAAGGTGCAGGACGACCTTGCGGGCGCCCAGGCGTTGCTCAAGGATAGCGATCCCGACCTGCGCGAAATGGCCGTAGAGGAAGTGCGCGAAGCCAAGGAGCAACTGGCCGAACTGGAGAACCAGCTGCAGCGCATGCTGCTGCCCAAGGATCCCAACGACGGGCGCAACGTGTTCCTGGAAATCCGCGCCGGTACCGGCGGTGACGAGGCGGCGATCTTCTCCGGCGACTTGTTCCGCATGTACTCGCGCTATGCCGAACGTCGTGGCTGGCGCCTGGAAATTCTCTCGGAGAACGAGGGGGAGCACGGCGGCTACAAAGAAATCATCGCTCGGGTCGAGGGCGACTATGTCTATGGCAAACTGAAGTTCGAGTCCGGCGCCCACCGTGTCCAGCGCGTGCCGGAAACCGAATCCCAGGGCCGTATCCACACCTCGGCCTGCACCGTGGCGGTCCTGCCCGAGCCCGACGAGCATGTGGCGATCGAGATCAACCCGGCCGACCTGCGCGTGGATACCTACCGTGCCTCCGGCGCCGGTGGTCAGCACATCAACAAGACCGACTCGGCGGTGCGCATCACCCACTTGCCTACAGGTATTGTGGTTGAGTGCCAGGAAGAACGTTCCCAGCACAAGAACCGTGCGCGGGCGATGTCCTGGCTGTCGGCCAAGCTCAACGACATGCAGACCAGCGCTGCGCAGAATGCCATTGCCAGCGAACGCAAGCTGCTGGTCGGCTCGGGCGACCGTTCCGAGCGGATTCGTACCTACAACTATCCACAGGGCCGGGTCACCGATCACCGTATCAACCTGACCTTGTATTCTCTGGATGATGTGCTGGCCGGTGGCGTGGACGCGGTGATCGAGCCGCTGCTGGCCGAGTATCAGGCTGACCAACTGGCTGCACTGGGTGAGTAAATGACGATTATCGCCAGCCTGCTCCGCGCTGCGGAGCTACCGGATTCGCCAACGGCGCGCCTGGATGTCGAGCTGCTGTTGGCGGCCGCCATCGGCAAGTCGCGCAGTTATTTGCACACCTGGCCTGAGCGGATTGTCAGCAGCGAAGCGGCGTTGGTCTTCGCCGAGTACCTGCAGCGCCGCCGTAGTGGCGAGCCGGTGGCTTACATC
>JBOICD010000057.1:0-11902 GCA_050739855.1 Pseudomonas sp. | reverse complement strand
TCGCCGAGGTGCTGCTGAACCTGGGTTATCAGGTATCGGGCTCGGACCTCAAGACCTCGGCGGTTACCCAGCGCCTGGAATCCTTCGGTGCGCAGATCTTCATCGGTCACCGCGCCGAGAACGCTGCGAGCGCCGATGTGCTGGTGGTTTCCAGTGCCATCAACCCGGCCAACCCGGAAGTCGCCACCGCCCTTGAGCGGCGTATTCCGGTAGTGCCGCGCGCCGAAATGCTCGCCGAACTGATGCGCTACCGCCACGGCATCGCCGTCGCCGGTACCCATGGCAAGACCACCACCACCAGCCTGCTGGCTTCGGTGTTCGCCGCTGGCGGCCTGGACCCGACCTTCGTCATCGGTGGCCGTTTGAATGCAGCTGGTACCAATGCCCAGCTCGGCACCAGCCGCTACCTGATCGCCGAAGCCGACGAAAGCGACGCCAGCTTCCTGCACCTGCAGCCGCTGGTGGCCGTGGTCACCAACATCGACGCCGACCACATGGCGACCTACGAAGGCGACTTCAACAAGCTGAAGAAGACCTTCGTCGAGTTCCTGCACAACCTGCCGTTCTACGGCCTGGCCGTGATGTGCCTGGACGACCCGGTGGTGCGCGAGATCCTGCCGCAGGTCAAGCGTCCGGCGGTCACCTACGGTTTCAGCGAAGAAGCTGACGTGCGCGCGATCAATGTTCGCCAGTCGGGCATGCAGACCCACTTCACCGTGCTGCGCCGCGACCGCGAGCCGCTGGACGTATCGGTCAACATGCCGGGCAACCACAATGTGCTCAACGCGCTGGCGACCATCGCCATCGCCACCGACGAAGGCATCAGCGATGAAGCCATCGTCCAGGGCCTGTCGGGGTTCCAGGGGGTAGGGCGACGCTTCCAGGTCTACGGCGAACTGCCGGTGGACGGTGGCAGCGTCATGCTGGTCGACGACTACGGTCACCACCCGACCGAAGTGGCCGCAGTCATCAAAGCCGTGCGCGGTGGCTGGCCGGAGCGCCGTCTGGTGATGGTCTACCAGCCGCACCGTTACAGCCGTACCCGTGACCTGTACGACGATTTCGTCCAGGTCCTGGCTGACGCCAACGTGCTGCTGCTGATGGAGGTCTACCCGGCCGGCGAAGAGCCGATCCCCGGTGCCGATAGCCGTCAGCTGTGCCACAGCATCCGTCAGCGCGGCCAGCTTGATCCGATCTACATCGAGCGCGGCATCGAGCTGGCGCCGCTGGTCAAGCCGTTGCTGCGCGCTGGCGACATCCTGCTGTGCCAGGGCGCCGGTGATATCGGTGGCCTGGCCCCGCAATTACTCAAGAGTCCGTTGTTCGCTGGTGCTGTTGCCAGTCAGGGGAAGTCGAAATGACTGATAACGCATACGCCACATTGCACTCGACCATTGCTGTGAAAGACTTCGGCCGCGTTGCCGTGCTTTACGGCGGCAAGAGCGCCGAGCGTGAAGTTTCGCTGAAGTCCGGGGCAGCCGTCATCGAAGCGCTGGCCAGCGCCGGTGTCGACGTGGTCGCCATCGATGTTGGCGATGACCTGCTCGATCGCCTGCAAAGCGAGAAGATCGACCGCGCCTTCATCATCCTCCACGGCCGTGGCGGTGAAGACGGCAGCATGCAGGGCTTGCTGGAGTGCCTGGGCATCCCTTACACCGGCAGTGGCATCCTCGCTTCGGCGCTGGCCATGGACAAGCTGCGGACCAAACAGGTCTGGCACAGCCTGGGTATTCCGACCCCGCGTCACGCCGTGCTCACCAGCGAAGCCGACTGTATTTGCGCAGGTGCGGAACTGGGCTTCCCTTTGATCGTCAAACCGGCCCATGAAGGTTCCAGTATCGGTATGGCGAAAGTGAACGGTGTCGACGAATTGATCGCCGCCTGGAAGGACGCCGCTACCTACGATTCGCAAGTGTTGGTCGAACAATGGATTCACGGTCCGGAGTTCACCGTCGCGACCCTGCGTGGCCAGGTATTGCCTCCGATCGCGCTGGGCACACCGCACACCTTCTACGACTACGACGCCAAGTACCTGGCTTCCGATACCCAGTACCGGATTCCGTGTGGCTTGAGCCCGGAGAAGGAACAGGAACTGATCGACCTGACCGCCCGTGCCTGCGACGCCATTGGCATCGCTGGCTGGGGACGGCTGGACGTGATGCAGGACGAGCAGGGGCGTTTCTGGCTGCTCGAAGTCAACACCGCACCAGGCATGACGGATCACAGCCTGGTCCCTATGGCGGCACGCGCGGCCGGTCTGGACTTCCAGCAATTGGTGCTGGCAATCCTGGCGGCCAGCGCCCCGGCGCGAGGTTAAGCCCATGCAAGGCGCGATGTTACGTCATCAGCAACCCGCCACCGGCCGCAACAAGCCGGTGCCGCGTGGTGCTAGCCGGATGGTGGCCAAGGAGCCACTGTCGGCGCGCCTGCCCAAGGCCAATTTCAGCGTCTTCAAGCGCCTGCTCTGGCCGGTGCTGCTGGTCGCCGCAGGTTTCGCTGCCTATGAAGGTGCGCAACGGCTGATGCCGTACGCCGACCGGCCGATCACCAAGATCGCCGTGCAGGGCGACCTCAGCTACATCAGCCAGCAAGCGGTGCAGCAGCGAATCGCCCCTTATGTGGCGGCCAGCTTCTTCACCGTCGACCTGGCGAGCATGCGCGCCGAGCTGGAGCAGATGCCCTGGATCGCCCATGCCGAAGTTCGCCGGGTGTGGCCGGACGAAGTGGTGATCCGCCTGGAAGAACAGTTGCCGGTGGCGCGTTGGGGCGAGGAGGCCTTGCTCAATAACCAGGGCCAGGCTTTCACCCCGCGCGAACTGGCCAACTACGAGCACCTGCCGCAGCTGTTCGGGCCGCAGCGGGCGCAGCAACAAGTGATGCAGCAATATCAGGTACTGAGCCAGATGTTGCGGCCAATGGGCTTTTCGATTGCCCGGCTGGAAGTGCGCGAGCGCGGCAGCTGGTTCCTGACCACTGGCGCCGGCAGCGCCGGGCCAGGTGTTGAACTGCTGTTGGGGCGCGACCATCTGGTGGAAAAAATGCGCCGTTTCATTGCCATTTACGACAAGACACTCAAAGAACAGATCACGAACATCGCCCGCATCGATCTGCGTTATGCCAATGGCCTGGCCGTTGGCTGGCGGGAACCGATTGCACCGACGACGGCCCAACCCGCCGTTGCGAAGAATTAGAGAGAGGCAGGACCATGGCAAATGCGCATAGCGGCAAAATGATCGTCGGGCTCGATATCGGCACCTCCAAGGTAGTGGCGCTGGTAGGCGAAGTCGCGGCCGACGGTACCCTGGAAATCGTCGGTATCGGCACCCATCCTTCGCGCGGGCTGAAGAAGGGCGTGGTGGTCAACATCGAATCGACCGTGCAGTCGATCCAGCGCGCGGTTGAAGAAGCCCAGCTGATGGCCGGCTGCCGGATCCACTCGGCGTTCGTTGGCGTCGCCGGCAATCACATCCGCAGCCTGAACTCCCACGGCATCGTCGCAATCCGCGACCGTGAAGTCAGTGCCGCTGACCTCGAGCGCGTCCTCGACGCCGCTCAAGCAGTTGCCATTCCGGCTGATCAGCGGGTCCTGCACACCCTGCCGCAGGACTACGTGATCGACAACCAGGAAGGCGTGCGCGAGCCGCTGGGCATGTCCGGCGTGCGTCTGGAAGCCAAGGTCCACGTGGTCACCTGCGCCGTCAATGCCGCACAGAACATCGAGAAGTGCGTGCGCCGCTGCGGCCTGGAAATCGACGACATCATTCTCGAGCAACTGGCCTCGGCCTACTCGGTGCTGACCGATGACGAGAAAGAGCTGGGCGTGTGCCTGGTGGACATCGGTGGCGGTACCACTGACATCGCCATCTTCACCGAAGGCGCGATCCGTCACACTGCGGTGATCCCGATTGCCGGCGACCAGGTGACCAACGACATCGCCATGGCCCTGCGCACGCCGACCCAGTACGCCGAAGAGATCAAGATCCGTTACGCCTGCGCCCTGGCCAAGCTGGCCGGTGCCGGTGAAACCATCAAGGTGCCGAGCGTCGGTGATCGTCCGCCGCGCGAGCTGTCGCGTCAGGCCCTGGCCGAAGTGGTCGAGCCGCGTTACGACGAGCTGTTCACCCTGATCCAGGCCGAACTGCGTCGCAGCGGCTACGAGGACCTGGTGCCGGCGGGCATCGTCCTGACCGGCGGCACCGCGAAGATGGAAGGTGCGGTAGAGCTGGCCGAAGAGATTTTCCACATGCCGGTACGCCTGGGCGTGCCGCATAGCGTTCGGGGCCTGAGCGACGTTGTGCGCAACCCGATTTATTCCACCGGTGTGGGCCTGCTGACCTACGGCCTGCAGAAGCAGTCTGACGGCGTCAGCCTGACCGGTACCAGCAGCAACAACTATGGCGATGAACCAAAAGCTCCAGCGTTCGAGCGTTTCACACGCTGGGTCAAAGGCAACTTTTAAAGTTTCAAAGCAGTAGTAGTAGGCGCAAAAACTAGAGAACTGTAAGGAGAGGGAAAATGTTCGAGCTCGTAGACAACGTCCCGCAAAGTCCGGTCATCAAAGTGATCGGCGTCGGTGGCGGCGGTGGCAACGCCGTCAATCACATGGTCAAGAGCAACATCGAGGGCGTTGAGTTCATCTGCGCCAACACCGATGCTCAAGCGCTGAAAAACATCGGCGCGCGTACCATTTTGCAACTGGGTACTGGTGTCACCAAGGGACTGGGTGCCGGTGCCAATCCGGAAGTCGGCCGTCAGGCCGCTCTGGAAGACCGTGAGCGCATCGCCGAAGTACTGCAGGGCACCAACATGGTGTTCATCACCACCGGCATGGGCGGCGGTACCGGTACCGGTGCTGCGCCGATCATCGCCGAAGTGGCCAAGGAACTGGGTATCCTCACCGTTGCGGTGGTGACCCGTCCGTTCCCGTTCGAAGGCCGCAAGCGCATGCAGATCGCCGATGAAGGCATCCGTGCACTGGCAGACAGCGTCGACTCGCTGATCACCATCCCGAACGAAAAACTGCTGACCATCCTCGGTAAAGACGCCAGCCTGCTGTCCGCCTTCGCCAAGGCTGACGACGTCCTGGCCGGTGCCGTTCGCGGTATCTCCGACATCATCAAGCGTCCGGGCATGATCAACGTCGACTTTGCCGACGTACGGACGGTGATGAGCGAAATGGGCATGGCGATGATGGGCACTGGCTGCGCCAGCGGTCCGAACCGTGCACGTGAAGCGACTGAAGCGGCGATCCGCAACCCGCTGCTCGAAGACGTCAACCTGCAGGGCGCTCGCGGCATCCTGGTCAACATCACCGCAGGTCCTGACCTGTCGCTGGGTGAGTACTCGGACGTCGGTAGCATCATCGAAGCCTTCGCTTCCGATCACGCCATGGTCAAGGTCGGTACCGTTATCGATCCGGACATGCGTGACGAGCTGCACGTGACGGTGGTTGCCACGGGCCTGGGCGCGAAGATCGAGAAACCGGTCAAGGTCATCGACAACACCCTGCAGAGCGCTTCGATGCAGCAGCAGACGCCGGCTCCGGCCCCTGTGCGCAACGAACAGTCGTCGGTGAACTACCGTGACCTGGAGCGTCCGACCGTAATGCGCAATCAGGCGCATGCCGGTGCTGCCGCTGCTGCCAAGCTCAATCCGCAAGACGATCTGGATTACCTGGACATCCCGGCTTTCCTGCGTCGTCAGGCCGATTGATGAAATTTATCAGGGGTATAAGGGTGATTGGTATTCAGCAAAGGCCGGGTCTGGTATTATCCTCAGCCTTTGTTGATACCAGTTCGCAATTTGCGCTGAAGCGGCCAATGCCATGATTAAACAACGCACCCTGAAGAATATTATCCGTGCCACAGGTGTCGGCCTGCACTCCGGGGAAAAGGTTTACCTGACCCTCAAACCTGCACCTGTGGATACCGGCATCGTATTTCGCCGTGCCGACCTCGACCCCGTGGTGGAAATTCCCGCCCGCGCGGCAAATGTCGGCGAGACCACCATGTCGACGACACTGGTCAATGGCGATACCAAGGTAGACACGGTTGAGCACTTGCTCTCGGCCATGGCTGGCCTGGGCATCGATAACGCCTACGTCGAGCTCTCCGCGTCCGAAGTGCCGATCATGGACGGTAGCGCAGGACCCTTCGTATTCCTGATTCAATCTGCCGGCCTGGAAGAACAGGACGCAGCCAAGAAATTCATCCGCATCCTGCGCGAAGTGACAGTGGAAGACGGCGACAAGCGCGCCACTTTCCTGCCGTTCGACGGATTCAAGGTGAGTTTCGAGATCGATTTCGATCACCCGGTGTTCCGTAACCGGACCCAAAGTGCCAGCGTGGACTTTTCCAGCACCTCGTTCGTGAAGGAAGTCAGCCGCGCCCGGACCTTCGGGTTCATGAGCGATATCGAGTACCTGCGCAAGCACAACCTCGCGCTCGGCGGCAGCGTGGAAAACGCCATCGTGGTCGACAAGGACGGCGTGCTCAATGAAGACGGCCTTCGTTACGAAGACGAATTCGTCAAGCACAAGATCCTCGACGCCATCGGCGACCTCTACCTGCTGGGCAACAGCCTGATCGGCGAGTTCAAGGGCTACAAGTCCGGACACGCGCTGAACAACCAGCTGCTGCGCAAGCTGATCGAGGAAAAAGATGCCTGGGAAGTGGTGACTTTCGAAGATGCCAGTACGGCACCGATCTCTTACATGCGTCCGGTTGCGGCAGTGTAAGTTCGAACACTCTCTCTAGTGATTAAGGCCACCTTCGGGTGGCCTTTTTTATGGCTCTTCACGGAACCCTGGGGACTATGATCCTTGGGTTGGGATGTTGAGGCTGTGAGCTTATCCATTCAATGCGGCGCCGAACGGATAAGTCCCCATCCGAAACCCAGCCCCGTCCCAAGATCATACTCCCCGGTATTCCGTGAAGAACCTTGTTTATGGGCATTTGGCAAGAACGGTGGGAGCGGGCTTGCCCCGCGATAGCGATCTGTCAGTCACATCGCATCGCGGGACAAGCCCGCTCCTACCGAGGTTGTTCATCCTTGTCCCGCGCATGGCTGGCCAGGCGCTCCAGCGCTGCGCGCAGCTTGGGATCAGTGATCCCCTCTGCCGTCGCCTGGATGTTCTCGGCCGCCCGGCTGGAGAGATCGGCGGTGTGTCCGACGGCACGGCTCTGAGTGGTCGGTGGCTGCACCTTGAAGAGGATCCGGGTCAGGCTGGCGAAGGCGTCCAGGGTCTGCAGCTGGCGTTGCAGGCGCTTTTGCTGGTAGCGCAGGCGGGTCGCCCAGTGGCCATCGGTGACGATCAGCAGTAGGGTACCTTCGCGCCAGGAGGCAATATGGCAATGCTCACGCGCAGCCGGCTGCAGCTGGCTGTCGAGCAGTTTCTGCAGTTGCGCCAGACGCTGGGCCTGGCTGAACAGGGCTTTGAGCGGCCGGGCTTCGCGCAACAGTACAGCGGGCGCGCGGGCTGGCAAAGGGCGAAAAGCCATGAGGGGACACCTGAAGTTACAGTACCGGCATCTTATCAGATCCCCCGGCGAGCGCCTTGTCCGGGTGCCTGTGGCAAAACTTCATGTAGCCGATGGGTTGAAGTTGTGAAAAAAGCCCTTATTGTAAAAAAGCCCCGTCAAAGCGCTGTGCCAGCATCGTGGAAATCCGCCACTTTCCTCACCGTCGTTTCCGGGTAGAATGCTCGTTCGCATGCGGCCATAAGGGCTGCACGGGCGACTCACGGGGCCGCCCTCCATCCCTATGTGTGGAAGATCCTGCCGATATGTTTGCGCCTTTGTTAAAAAAACTTTTTGGAAGCAAGAACGAGCGTGAGGTGAAACGCCTGCTCAAGGCGGTGCAGTCCGTCAATGCCTTCGAAGAGAAGATGGTCGCCCTCTCGGACGAACAGCTGCGTGCCAAGACCGCAGAGTTCAAAGAGCGCCTGGCCAAAGGCGAGACCCTCGACCAGCTGCTGTCGGAGGCCTTCGCCGTCGCGCGTGAGGCCGGCAAGCGGGTCATGGGCATGCGCCACTTCGATGTCCAGCTGATCGGCGGCATGGCCTTGCACGAAGGCACTATCGCAGAAATGCGCACCGGTGAAGGCAAGACCTTGGTCGCAACCCTGGGCGTGTACCTCAACGCACTGTCCGGCAAGGGCGTGCACGTGGTCACGGTCAACGACTACCTGGCCCGCCGTGACGCCAACTGGATGCGTCCGCTGTACGAGTTCCTCGGTCTGAGCGTCGGCGTCGTCACGCCGTTCCAGCCGCCGGAAGAAAAGCGCGCTGCCTATGCTGCCGACATTACCTACGGCACCAACAACGAATTCGGTTTCGACTACCTGCGCGACAACATGGCGTTCAGCATGGAAGAGAAATTCCAGCGTGAGCTGAATTTCGCCGTGATCGACGAAGTCGACTCCATCCTGATCGACGAAGCGCGGACCCCGCTGATCATCTCCGGCCAGGCCGAAGACAGCTCCAAGCTGTACATCGAGGTCAACAAGCTGATCCCGCGCCTCAAGCAGCACATCGAGGAAGTCGAGGGCGAAGTTACCCAGGAAGGCCACTACAGCATCGACGAGAAAAGCCGTCAGGTCGAACTCAACGAAGCCGGTCACCAGTTCATCGAAGAGATGCTCACCCAGGTCGGCCTGTTGGCCGAGGGCGAGAGCCTCTATTCGGCGCATAACCTGAGCCTGCTGACCCACGTCTATGCCGGCCTGCGTGCTCACAAGCTGTTCCATCGCAACGTCGAGTACATCGTCCAGGACGGTCAGATCCTGCTGATCGACGAGCACACCGGCCGTACCATGCCGGGCCGCCGTCTGTCCGAAGGCCTGCACCAGGCCATCGAAGCGAAGGAAAACCTGAACATCCAGGCCGAAAGCCAGACCCTGGCATCGACCACCTTCCAGAACTACTTCCGTCTGTACAACAAGCTGTCCGGCATGACCGGTACCGCTGACACCGAAGCCTTCGAGTTCGCCCAGATCTATAACCTCAACGTTATGGTCATTCCGCCGAACAAGCCGCTGGCCCGTAAGGACTTCAACGATCTGGTCTACCTGACCGCCGACGAGAAGTACGCGGCGATCATTGCCGACATCAAGGAAAGCATGGCTCAGGGCCGTCCGGTGCTGGTCGGTACGGCCACCATCGAGACCTCCGAGCACATGTCCAGCCTGCTCAAGCAGGAAGGCATCGATCACAAGGTACTGAACGCCAAGTACCACGAGAAAGAAGCCGAGATCATCGCCCAGGCCGGTCGTCCGGGTGCGTTGACCATCGCCACCAACATGGCCGGTCGTGGTACCGACATCCTCCTGGGCGGTAACTGGGAAGTGGAAGTCGCGGCCATGGAAAACCCGACGCCTGAGCAGATCGCGCAGATCAAGGCCGATTGGCAGAAACGTCACCAGCAGGTGATCGAAACCGGAGGCCTGCATGTGATTGCCTCCGAGCGCCACGAGTCCCGTCGTATCGACAACCAGCTGCGCGGCCGTGCCGGTCGTCAGGGTGACCCGGGTTCCAGCCGTTTCTACCTGTCGCTGGAAGACAGCCTGATGCGTATCTTCGCCTCTGACCGGGTGAAGAATTTCATGAAGGCGCTGGGCATGCAGTCCGGTGAGGCCATCGAGCACCGCATGGTCACCAACGCCATCGAGAAAGCCCAGCGCAAGGTCGAAGGTCGTAACTTCGACATTCGTAAACAGCTGCTTGAATTCGATGACGTGGCCAACGAGCAACGTAAAGTCATCTACCACATGCGTAACAGCCTGCTGGCAGCCGACAACATTGGTGACACCATCGCCGACTTCCGTCAGGAAGTGCTCGATGCCACCGTCGCTCAGCACATTCCACCGCAATCGCTGCCTGAGCAGTGGGACGTGGCCGGTCTGGAAGCTGCGCTGGCCAGTGACTTCGGCGTGAAACTGCCGATTCAGCAGTGGCTCGACGAAGACGATCACCTGTACGAAGAAACCCTGCGCGAGAAGCTCATGACCGAGCTGCTGGCGGCCTACAACGAGAAGGAAGAGCAGGCCAGCGCCGAAGCCCTGCGTACCTTCGAGAAGCAGATTCTGCTGCGTGTACTGGACGACCTGTGGAAAGACCACCTGTCGACCATGGACCACCTGCGTCACGGTATCCACCTGCGTGGCTATGCCCAGAAGAACCCGAAGCAGGAGTACAAGCGCGAGTCGTTCAGCCTGTTCCAGGAACTGCTCGATTCGATCAAGCGCGATACCATCCGCGTGCTCTCGCACGTTCAGGTTCGCCGCGAAGATCCTGCCGAAGAAGAAGCCCGTCTGCGCCGCGAGGCCGAGGAGCTGGCTGCACGCATGCAGTTCCAGCACGCTGCCGCCCCGGGGCTGGAGCACGCCGAGGAGCAGGAAGAGGGCGCTGATGTCGCCGTCGCCGCTGCCCCGGTGCGCAACGAGCAGAAGCTGGGCCGCAACGAACTGTGCTGGTGTGGTTCGGGCAAGAAGTTCAAGCACTGCCACGGTCAGATCAACTAACCTCATCTGCCCGGCAGTTAGCTGATTCACGAACACCACGCCGCGACCGGTCCCGTACCGTCGCGGCGTTGTTCCATCTCAAGCACCGGCCTATTCGACCCGGTGTATTTTTTCTAGGAGCGCTTACATGGCTGTTGGTCTTGGTCCTTTGCCAACGTTGCACCCGGTTCCAGGTTTTGAACTCGGCATCGCCTCTGCGGGTATCAAGCGCCCGGGGCGCAAGGACGTGGTAGTGATGCGCTGCGCCGAAGGCTCCAGCGTCGCCGGTGTGTTCACCCTCAATGCCTTTTGCGCAGCACCGGTGATCCTCGCCAAACAGCGTGTACAGGGCACCGTGCGCTACCTGCTGACCAACACCGGCAATGCCAACGCCGGTACCGGCGCTCCGGGCCTGGCCGCCGCCGAGCGCACCTGCGCCAGGTTGGCCGAGCTGACCGGCGTCGATGCCAGTGCCGTACTGCCATTCTCCACCGGTGTCATCGGCGAGCCACTGCCCGTCGAGAAAATCGAAGGTGCGCTGCAGGCGGCCCTGGACGATCTGTCGGAAAACAACTGGGCTGCCGCCGCTACCGGCATCATGACCACCGACACCCTGCCAAAGGGTGCCAGCCGTCAGTTCCAGCATGAAGGGGTGACCATCACTGTTACCGGTATCAGCAAGGGCGCCGGGATGATCCGTCCGAACATGGCGACCATGCTCGGTTACATCGCCACTGACGCCAAGGTTGCGCCTCAGGTGCTCAAGGACCTGATGCTCGATGGCGCCAACAAGTCGTTCAACCGCATCACCATCGACGGCGATACCTCGACCAACGATTGCTGCATGCTGATCGCCACCGGCAAAGCGGATGTGGCTGAAGTCACCGAGGCCAGCGGACCACTGTTCGAGGCACTGAAAAAAGCGGTGTTCGAGGTGTGCATGGAAGTGGCTCAGGCCATCGTTCGTGACGGTGAAGGCGCGACCAAGTTCGTTACCGTTGAAGTCAATGGCGGCGGCAACCATCAGGAATGCCTGGACGTCGGTTACGCCGTGGCTCACTCGCCGTTGATCAAGACCGCGCTGTTCGCCTCCGACCCGAACTGGGGCCGTATCCTTGCTGCTGTTGGTCGTGCCGGTGTGTCGGAGCTGGATGTCAGCCTGATCGATGTTTACCTGGGTGATGTCTGCATCGCCAGTAAAGGCGGCCGCAGTGCTACCTACACCGAAGCTCAGGGCGCGGCGGTGATGGCCGAAGAGGAAATCACCATCCGTATCGAGCTGGGCCGTGGCCAGTGCAGCGAAACGATCTGGACCACTGATCTGTCCCATGAGTACGTGAAGATCAACGCCGAATACCGTACCTGACCTCATCGCGGGGCAAGCCCGCTCCCACAGGACTGTGG
>JBOICD010000056.1:0-11950 GCA_050739855.1 Pseudomonas sp. | reverse complement strand
ATGCTGTTCACTTAGGTAGGAGCGAGCTTGCCTCGCGATGCGATTTGCCTGACAAAACGCAATCGCGGGACAAGCCCGCTCCCACCGGGCTTGCCCCGCTTCTCTTAAGTGAACAGCATTGCGAGCGGTGCTCGGGCTTTTTTGTGCCTCTTTCCTATGTGAGTTTCGGATATTTCAATCAAGTACATTACCTGCGCAATGCAGGTAAGTTCGCTATGTTCAAGTTTGTCGGAAAATCTACCTTCGCAGGCTGAATACAAACAGGGAGCTGTTTGAATCTGAACGGATTTTTTACCGGGTTCTGTATCTTTTATTCATCAGCCAACACCCGATAATAACCTGTCGTTTGTGCACTCAAGGAGTGAGTTGTGATGAAGCAAGGTCCGTTTGTTCAGGCTGTCGGTGGCTTTGGTACGTGTGAGTTCGCTCGGTTGAATTGGCAGGTCAGCAAGTTTCTGTAGGAACTTGTGGGAAGTTTCCTAGGATATTAGGTGAGTCTTTATTGCTGCTGATTGAATGATTTCGCAGGAGCGATTTTTTTCAGGCGGTCGTAACTGAAATTCAGGTGGGCGTTATGGGCAGTATTCACGATCAGGCCATGCAGTATATATATCAGCAAGTATTGCAACGATTGCTTGAGCATTTGTCGCAGGCGCAAAAGGCCTCGCTGCAGCTATTGATTCAGCGGCTGATTGTGGCCGCCGGCGGGGTCGAGCGTATCAAGGGATTGCGCTTGATGTTCGTGCTCGATGCCAGCCTGTCCAGCGCCCAGGCCCTTGCCTGCTTGCGCGCGGCGCAGTTGAGTATTGCCGCACGATCCCCGGCGACTTTCCACCTGCGTATTGCCACGGCCTGGCAAGCCGGGATGTGTGCAACTGCCCTGGCAAACATTGAGAGCACGTTCTCCAGGTTATTTATGCATGATGATCCACGCATCGATTTGCTGGTGCTCGATGCCGGCGAACTGTTGCCTTACGACAGCCGTCGAGTACCGTCCAGTGACCAGCAGCAGGCAGAGCGTCAGGAATGGTTGCTGTGCGGGCATCTGTCGAGTGACGGGTCGTTGTTGGCGAACTTTGCCAGTCATGGCTACCTGCACCTGGCTGAACTTGCCCTGCAGGCACTGCGCTGCAAGGGCGGTGTGGATGCCATTATCAGCACCGAGTCTCTCGCTGATCGCAAGCGCTACCTGGCCTGGAGCCGGCGTTCATTGCGCGATGCCGACATGCTCGGGGTTCGTCCGGTCCACAGCTGTGCCATCTCGTTGCTGGAAGGGATGAGCGAGCTGCGCGCCCGCTATTGGAGCCTGTTGCAGGGGCGCGAGCCCGCGCCCCCGGTGTTGCCTGGCCCTGATGCGGACTGTCGGCCGGCGTTGCGCTTTATCGCCATCGATGACCTGGTGTCTGATCGTGATTCACCCCAGAGTGAACGGCTAAGTCGCTTCCTGGGCCATCGTTTCGACGAACAGGCCTTTCCCTGTGAGCGCGCGGGGGTTGCCAATCCCTTGCTGTTGGCCCACCTGCAAGGGCTGCAGGCGGAATTCGTCGACGATACGCGCTACCGCGATGGTATCGAGCGTTACCTGCAGCAAACCCGTCAGTTGATGCAGCGCAAAGGGCTGTCGCAATCTTTGCAGGCCCGGGTGCTCAATCACTGGCAACCGGGGGGACTGGAACTGCGACGTAGCGAAGCGAATGATTTCGCCCTGCAAGCTTATGGCCTGCGCGAAGCGCAACTGGTTTGCCAATTGTTCAGCCCTTTTGTCGGGCAGGGCCTGAAGCTGGAAGCTTTTCTGCGCCGCTGCCACCCCGGCATGCTGGTTGCCGTCCCTTATTTGCACAAGGCGTTGCGCAGGCAACCGGCGCCGGAACCGGTGGTGCAGTGGTTGGTGGATATCAGTGGCTTGCCGCTGGTCATGCTGCAGCAGCTCTATGCTCTCGAGCCATTGGCCGAGCGTCCCGCCGACTGCCTGTTAAGCCGATTGCGAGTACGGGGTGCCGATCTGCGACATCTGCAGGCTGACTCTGCGAACGGCATACGGCACAGGGGTGATCAGGTTGGCAGTCCTTGATGAAGCGGCCGACAAAAACCAGCGTGTTTGCCTATCAGGCGGTGTATCGCTATCTGGTTGAACTGATTGCCCAGATGGCGCCGGGTAGTTACAACAAGCTGCCCTCGCTACGCGATCTGTCGCAGCGTTTGAATGTTTCGATCTCGACCATCCAGTACGCCTACTCGTTGCTTGAGCACGAAGGGCGCGTTCAGTCGGTACCCAAGTCCGGCTATTTTGCCAGGGGCGGTGCGCTGGCGGTGCAGGCACTGGCTGATGAGCACTTGTTGCAAGATCTGCAGCAGCATGCCAGCAGCCCGCAAATGCTCGAGTTCAGTGGCGCGCAATCCCTGCCTTCACTGGCGTCGAATTTACTGGCTATCGAGCGCCAGCTGTTGCGCCAGAGTCCACGGCCTGCCGGGCTTGTACATCCGTGTGGCGAGCTCGAGTTGCGCACGGCGCTGGCGGCGCGCTATACCCATTCCGTGCAGCTGTATTGGAATGCCGAAGATGTTTATCTGGCACTGGACCTGCGTTCGCTGTTCGAGACGTTGCTGGCAGCACTGGAGCTGCAAGGCTGCACGATTGTGGTGACTTCGCCGTGTTCCTGGCGTTTGCTGAGGATCTTGCAGGCCACCGGATTACGGGTCATCGAGCTGCCTTTGGGCAGTGATGGGGCGCTGGATCTTGAGTGTTTTGCCAGCGTGCTGCAGCGCGAGCCGGTGCGCATGGTCATGCTCGCCTCGCGTTTGAACAGCCCTCACGGCAGTCTTGTGCCGCTGGCACAGCATCAGGCGATCGCCCGATTGTTGGCTGAGCACGGGGTGTGGCTGCTGGAAAACGACCTGGAATCCGAGTACTGCTTTGCCGCACCGCCACAGCGGTGCCTGCGCGAAATGGTCGACCCGCAGCGATTGCTGGTGTTCTCGTCACTGGAGCGTACGGTGGGGGCCGAAGCGCCGTATGCTTACCTGTTGTCGCGCCATTGCCCGCGGCAACTGCAGCATCAATTTTTGGCCCGGGGCTTTCGCTTGCCGCCTTTGCGTCAACAAGCAGTGGCCCGGCTGTATGCCAAGGGGCGGATCGACCTCCATCTGGAGCAGGCGCGGTTGCGCCTGCATGAGCGCGTCACCCACCTGTATCGGCAGATGCAGGTGCAACTGGGCGCTCATTTGCACTTTCAGATGCCGGTGGGAGGTGCAACGATCTGGGCGCAAGCGCGGACGCCGCTGGACATTCGCGCCCTGTTTCATCGCATGCTGGATCAGGGGCTGGTGATCGCGCCGGGTGAACTGTTCAGCCTGCAGGGTGATTATTGTCAGCATATGCGTCTGGGCTGGCCGCCAACACCGTACGGTGATCTGCAGGGTACATTGAGTGTGTTGCGTGAGGCGTTGCAGCGGCCCTAGAAGGCCAGCAGGTAACGCAAGGTCAATTGCTCACCTTCGGCGCGGTTGCGTGCCCCGGATTCGCTGTAGTAGTTGACGAACACGCTGTGTCCGCCGGTGCTGTAACGCACCCCGGGTCCGAAGCCGAACACCTGTTCCCTGGAATCCCGCTGACGATGGCCGTCGATGCGGTCGGCACTGATCTGTTTGAGGTGGTAACCGGCCAGGCCCACACGCCAATGATTGTCCAGTGCGTAGGAGGCGGCAAAGTTACTGTGCACGGCTTCACCGGGTTGAATGTCGCTGGCTTGCAGGCGTTCGGCCGGGCTGTCATTGCGGCTGTTCCAGGCGTAGTGCAGGCGACCGCTGAACTCCAGGCGTTCGCTGGCCAGCCAGGTGAAGGCGTAGTGCGGGCTGAAGGTCCAGACATTGCTGCCGGTATTGATCTGCGCGTTCTTGTCGTAGTCACCGGTGGGCAGGGTGAAGACGAAGTTCAAGCGCTGCCAGAAGGGGCGGCCAAACAACGTGACCGGGTCCCATTGCAGCAATAACGGGCTGACCACCAGGTCGCCCTGTCGGGTGCGGGTCCCTTGCGGGCCGCCATCGATATCCAGGTCCAGGTGCACCAGTGGCAACAGCACTTCGGCGCCGTAATAGGCGCCCGCGATGCGCTGCTGGCTGATGTAGGCAAAGTGCGGCAACACGGTGGCACTGCGTACCCGCTGACGCCCCGGTACCGAGTGGCCGCCGGCATCGACGGCCTGGTTGCTGCGGTTGTACTGGACTGGCAGTTCGAAGAGCATGCCGGGCTGGGTAATACCATCCAGAAAGCTGGTGTTGCCCAGGGGCAGGGGAGGCAGGCTGACACTGTCGGCCTGGGCTTCCAGGCACATCAAGGGCCACAGCAGGCCAAGGGTGGGCAGGTGGGCTGCACGCATGCAAGAGTCTCTTGTCAGGTTTGATCAAAGCAGGTTGAAGGGGTAATCGAGGATCACCCGGTATTCGTCGGCGCTGGAATTACCACGGGTGTTACCTGGGGCGGTGTAGCCGTCACTGGGACGATGACTGGCCCAGCGCAGGGTCAGGTTCAGGCCCTTGGCCCGGCCATCGGGCACGGCGTAGCGCAGCACGATATCGCGCTCCCAATGCTTGGCGTGCTTACCGTCGGGGTTGTAGATGTAGCCGTAGCCAGGACTTGCCGGATCGACACGGGTGAGGTCGGCTTCGCCGCGGGTGTAGCCGATGCTGAGCTGCAGGTTCGGCGCGCGCAGGGCTTGCAGGCTGGTCTGGTACTGCAGCTTCCAGGACTTTTCTCCGGGACCGTTGAAGTCGGCGTACTGCATGGCGTTGTTCAGGTAGAGGAAGGTCCGATCGTTCTGGGCGAGGAAGTCGAACGGGGTGTCGCCATCGATCTTCTGCAACCCGAGGGTAAGCGACTGCGCACCCTGCGCCAGGGTCAGGCCGGCACTGTAGGCATCGTTGTCGATCGGCCCCAGCTGGCTGCGGCCCTGGTCACGCGTCTTGTAGTAGTGCAGGTAAGGCGTCAGGCGCAGGGTGTGGCTCAGCGCGAAGGTCTGGCTCAGGCCCAGGTAGTGCTGGTCCCAGAGGTCTTCGAGGCGGCCGCTGTACCAGGTCAGGTTCAAGCTCTGGACGACGTTGTAGGTAGCACCAAGCCAGGTCATGTGTGAGCTTTCGCGGTCAGGGACGACACCCGCACGGTTGCCATTGCCGTAGGCGCTTTGCAGGTTGCTGTGGCCGCTCTGGTTGCGCAGGCGGGTCGATTCGACCCAGCCGGCATCGAACATGAGCTGATCGATGCTGAAGTTCTTTACCGTCACCCCTCGATAGCTCTGCGGGAACAGGCGACTGCTGCCACTGGCGATCAGCGGATTTTCCAGCAACTGGTCACCGACCTTGAGCAGGCTGTCGAAGGCACGAAATTTCAACGCTGCACCGGCAGCGGAAAACTCGTCTTGCGGTCGGCCCTGGCTGTCCAGCGGCATCAGGCCGGCACCGCCGCTACCGCCACCACCGTCCAGCTTCAAGGCGCTGAAACCGTGCACATCCAGGCCGATGCCGATCAGGGTGTCGGTGTAGCCGGAGCGAAATGACAACAGCATGCCCTGCGCCCACTCGCGTTGATCGCGCCGTGCCGGGGTGTGGTGGTTGTCGCGGGCGAAGTAGTAATTGCGCAGCAGGCCGTTGAGGCTCGAGCCGCTGATCAGTCCGGGGGCGATGGCCAGTTCTGCGTGCTGGCGCTGGGTCAGGTCGATGTTGATGTTGTCCCGTTGCCCAAGGGAGTTGTCGGCCTGGCTGGCAGTGGAGGCGCACAACAGGCTCAGGGCCAGCAACGGTGATCGGCTTGGGTTTACCTTGTTCATCAGTGCGGTGACCCCAGATTTTATCGTTGTTCTAATGGTGATACGTTGCTCAGTCAAAATGTGTCGCCAGCGGCCACCTGAATCGAATAACTTGTGACTTTAGTGGGTTTCTGGCGGTCGCGTAATCCACATGTTCGGACTTCTAAGTCCCATTTATGGAACGATCGAGCGTCCATGCATGATTGATCTGAATGAGTTGTTCGTGTACTTGAAGGTAGTCGAGCAGGGCGGCTTTGCCGCTGCCGCTCGCCAGTTGGGCATGCCCAGGTAGCACTCGCGGGTCGAACTCTATGTCAAATCGTTCAACCGCAAAGTCGACGTGATCAGCGAAGGTTTACGCTAGGCGATCAATGGTCAGCGGGCAGGTTGCCAAGGGGTGAGTCTGTATGTATAACCAGTGCCCTCAATGCCTGCCAGTAGCCTTGCCGTGATTGCCCACTCTGTCGACGACCCGTTCTATTACTATTACCTGCACAACTTCGAGCAAGTGCTGCAGTGGATTGCGCTGCGCTATGCCGACCTGCTGGACGACAGCGAGCGTGCCTTCATTGCGCAGTTCCCTGAGCAACCGCGTACTGCCCGGGCGCTGCTGGTGCGCATGGTGATGCGCAAGGGCGAGCTGTTTCGCCCCAGCAAGCTGGCTTATGAAGAAATCGGGCCGCCGCTGCCAGCCTTGCAGCCTCTGCTGGACCGGGGTTGGATCACCGACGACAACCCCTTGAGTCTCGAGCAGCTGTTTCAGGTGTTGCGCAAGGAAGAAATCGCCAGTGGTTTTGCGTCGCAACTGACTCGTCCAAGGGCGGCCAAGGCCGAGCTTTTCGCCCAGTTGCAAGCACTCGGACTGCCGCCTCGGCCCTTGCAAGACTGGTTGCCAGGCTTCGCCGAACCGATCATTACCCTGCAGCTGCAAGCGCTGTGCGATCGCTTTCGCCTGCTGTTTTTCGGCAACCTGTACCAGGACTGGTCGGAGTTCGTCCTGGCAGACCTTGGCCTGCTGCGCTACGAACAGGTGGCGTTCAGTGACGAATCGCGGGCGCTGCGTCAACGTAGCGATGTTGACCTGGCCCTGGCGCTGCACCATTGCACCGAATTACTCGAGCAGGGAGCGCCGGTGTCGCAGGTGCTGGCCCAGGTCGAGTCGCTGCACAGCGATAACCCGTGGCTGCTACGTCGACGCTCGCGCCTGCTGTACCAGCTTGGCCAGTACAGCGAGCGCCTGGGCGACTGGGACCTGGCGTTGCGGATTTACCCGCGCAGCCAGCACCCGCAAGCACGGATTCGGCGGATTCGGGTGCTCGAACGCAGTGAGCAGTGGGACCAGGCCCATGCGCTGGCCACGGAAGTTGCCTTGCAACCCGCCAGCCCCATTGAAGTCCAGGCATTGACGCGGATCCTGCCACGCCTGCGGCGCAAGCTGGGTGGCCCGCCGCAACCGCGACGGGTGAAAACGCAGACTGGCCTGATCGAACTGCAATTGCCGTTGCAGCAGGCGGCGCTGGGGGTGGAGCAGGCGGCGCAACTGCACTTGGCAGAGCAGGGCGGTCAGGTGCATTACGTGGAGAACACCCTGTTCAACAGTCTGTTCGGCCTGTTGTGTTGGGAAGCCATTTTCGCGCCGCTGCCGGGCGCGTTCTTTCACCCGTTCCAGAGCACCCCGCAGGACCTGCACGATCCGGAGTTTCGGGCGCGGCGCAGTGCCCTGTTCGCCGACTGCCTGGAGCAACTGGAGGATGGTCGCTACCGGCAGACCATCCGCCGGCACTTCGTCAGCAAACAGGGCCTGCAGTCGCCCTTTGTCTATTGGCAGGTGCTCGACGAAACCTTGCTCGAACAGGCGCTGGCCTGCCTGCCAGCACTGCACCTCAAACGCTGTTTCGAGCGTTTGCTCGAAGATATCCAGAGCAACCGCGCCGGCATGCCCGACCTGATCCAGTTCTGGCCCGAACAGCAGCGTTACCGGATGATCGAGGTCAAGGGGCCGGGTGACCGCCTGCAGGATAGCCAGCTGCGCTGGATCGATTTCTGTAGCGAACATGGCCTGCCGGTCGAGGTGTGCCATGTACGCTGGATAGCGCCGACGTCATGAGTTATCGCGTGGCCGTGCGGGCATTGTGCGAGTTCAGCGCCAAGGTTGGCGATCTGGACTTGCGCTTCACCCCTTCGCCCACCGCCCAGGAGGGCATCAGCGGCCATCAACGGGTGGTGGCCCGGCGTGGGCCGGGATTCGAGGCCGAGGTCAGCCTTGAGGGGCAGTTTGCAGCCTTGCAGGTGCGCGGCAGGGCCGACGGCTACGACCCACAGCTCAATCGCCTGGAGGAGATCAAGACCTACCGCGGCGACCTGGCGCGCCAACCGGACAATCATCGGCAACTGCACTGGGCCCAGGCCAAAGTCTATGGCTGGCTGCTCTGCCAGCAGCGCCAGCTGGCCGAAATCAACCTGGCATTGGTGTACCTGGATGTCGACAGCGATAGCCAGACCCTGATCGAACAGCACTGCAGTGCGGTGGAGCTTGAGCAGTACTTCAATACCCAGTGCGGGATCTTCCTGCACTGGGCCGAACAGCAAGTGCAGCGGGTGGCCCTGCGGGACGCCGGGCTCCAGGCGCTGGCTTTTCCCTATGGACAGATGCGCCGTGGCCAGCGCGAACTGGCCGAGACGGTGTACAAGGCAGTGAGTACCGGGCGCTGCCTGATGACCCAGGCCACCACCGGTATCGGCAAGACCCTGGGCACCCTGTTTCCGTTGCTCAAGGCCATGGTCCCGCAACAGTTGGACAAGGTCTTCTTTCTCACCGCCAAGACGCCGGGCCGAGCCCTGGCTCTGGAAGCCCTGCACCAGCTCCATGACAGCGCTGCCGAGCTTGCCCTGCGCAGCCTGGAACTGGTGGCCCGCGACAAGGCCTGCGAGTACCCCGGCACGGCTTGCCATGGTGAGGCCTGCCCCTTGGCCAAAGGCTTCTACGACCGGCTGCCGGCTGCTCGCCAGGCGGCCCGGGCGCTGACCATCCTCGACAAGGCCGCATTGCGCGAGGTTGCCCTGGCTCATCAGGTCTGCCCTTATTACCTGGGACAGGAGATGGCGCGTTGGGTCGATGTACTGGTGGCCGACTACAACTATTATTTCGACCAGAGTGCTTTGCTCTATGGTCTTGCCCAGGTCAACCAGTGGCGGGTGGCGGTGCTGGTGGATGAAGCGCACAACCTGGTGGAGCGGGCACGCCAGATGTACAGCGCCAGCCTCGATCAATGGCAGTTGCACGCCTTGCGCCGGAGCAAACCGGCAGGCATGGGCAGTGCGCTGGATCGCCTAAACCGTCAGTGGAATGCCCTGCACAAGGCGCAGGTGGCGCCTTATCAGGTGGTCGAGGCGCTACCGGAGGCGTTCCTCAAGGCGTTGCAGCAGTGTGTCGGCCTGATTCAGGAGCAACTCAACCAGCAACCCACCGGGATCGACCCGGCGCTGTTGCAGTTCTTCTTCGATGCGTTGCAGTTCATCCGCGTCAGTGAGCTGTTCGACAGCCATTTTCTCTTCGATATCAGCAAACGCGAGGGGCCGGGCCAACGTAGCCTGTCGACCCTGTGCCTGCGCAATGTGGTACCGGCGGCACAGATCGGCCCGCGCATGGCGAGCGCCCGTAGCGTCACGTTGTTTTCCGCGACCCTGAGCCCAAGGCACTACTACGCCGACTTGCTCGGGATGCCGGCCGACACCGCCTGGCTCGAAGTGGCTTCACCTTTTGCCGCCGAGCAATTGCGCGTGCAGGTAATCAGTCATGTCTCGACCCGTTATCAGCATCGCGCCGCCTCGGTGGCACCGATCACCGAGCTGATTGCTGCGCAGTTTGCCGAAGCGCCAGGTAACTATCTGGCGTTCTTCAGCAGCTTCGAGTACCTGCAACAGGTGGCTGCAATGCTGGCCGCAACCCATCCGCACATCGTCCAGTGGTGCCAGGCGCCGGGGATGGACGAGGCGCAGCGCCAGGGATTTTTGCAGCGCTTCGAGCGCCAGGGTCGTGGTGTTGGATTTGCCGTGCTCGGCGGTGCCTTTGCCGAGGGCGTCGATCTGCCTGGCACACGCTTGATCGGCGCCTTTGTCGCCACCCTGGGGCTGCCGCAGGTCAACCCGGTGAACGAGCAGATCAAGCAACGCATGGCCCAACTGTTCGGCGCCGGATTTGACTACACCTACCTGTATCCTGGGGTGCAGAAGGTCATCCAGGCGGCCGGGCGGGTGATTCGCGGCACTGACGACAGGGGCATGGTCATGCTGATCGACGATCGCTTTGCCGAGCCGCGGGTGCAGGGCATGTTTCCGGCCTGGTGGGCGTCGCAGCAGAAATAATCACGGCGCCGGGGAGCATTGGCATCGCGTGCTTGTCAAAGTGCCAGTAAACTCCGTGTTTTCATTACCCTGAACATCCTTTCTTGAGGTTTTGCATGAAGCTCAGTCCTTTGGCAGGCAAACCGGCTCCAGCCTCCGTGCTGGTGGATATCCCGCGCCTGTTGACCGCCTACTACACCGGCCAGCCCGATGCCAGCATTGCCAGCCAGCGTGTCGCGTTCGGCACCTCCGGGCACCGGGGCAGCTCGCTGGACCTGAGCTTCAACGAGCATCATGTATTGGCCATTAGCCAGGCGATATGCCTGTACCGTCAGGCCAAGGACATCGATGGTCCGCTGTTCATTGGCGCTGATACCCATGCGCTGTCGACACCGGCTGCGGCCAGTGCCTTGCAGGTCCTGGCGGCCAATGGCGTTGAAGTCATGCTGTCCAAGGATGACGAGTACACGCCGACGCCAGCGGTGTCCCACGCCATCATCTGCTACAACCGTGGGCGCAGCAGTGGCCTGGCCGATGGTATCGTCATCACGCCTTCGCACAACCCGCCGCAAAGCGGTGGCTTCAAGTACAACCCGCCCAATGGCGGTCCGGCCGACAGCGATGTGACCAAGTGGATCGAAGCCAAAGCCAACGAACTGCTGGCCGGTGGTCTCAAAGACATCAAATGCATGGATCACGAGCAGGCGCTGCAAGCCAGCACTACTCACCGCCATGACTATGTGGCCAGCTATGTCGCCGACCTGGAAAGCGTCATTGATTTCGACGTCATCCGTAGCGCCAACCTGCGTCTGGGCGTTGATCCGCTGGGCGGGGCGGGCGTGCGTTACTGGTCAGCGATTGCCGAGCATTACAAGCTGAATCTGGAAGTGGTCAACACCGAGGTCGACCCGACTTTCCGCTTCATGTCGGTAGACTGGGATGGCCAGATCCGTATGGACCCGTCCTCACCCTACGCCATGCAGGGCCTGATCGGCCTGCGCGAACGTTTCGACGTGGCCTTTGCCTGCGACCCGGATCACGATCGCCATGGCATCGTCACCCCGAACGGCCTGCTGGCCCCGAACAATTACCTGGCGGTGGCCATCGACTACCTGTTCCAGCACCGCCCGCAGTGGCGTCAGGATGCCGCAGTCGGCAAGACTGTGGTCAGCAGTGGCCTGATCGATCGTGTCACTGCACGCCTGGGCCGCCGCTTGTACGAAGTACCGGTAGGGTTCAAGTTCTTCGCCGATGGTCTGTTCGATGGCAGCCTGGGCTTTGGCGGTGAGGAAAGTGCCGGTGCTTCGTTCTTGCGTAAGGATGGCAGCGTCTGGACGACTGACAAGGACGGCCTGATTCCGGCGCTGCTGGCGGCGGAGATTACCGCCCGTACTGGTCGTGATCCGAGCCAGGCTTATGCCGAACTGACCGCAAAGCTGGGCGAACCCTTTGCCACCCGCGTCGAGGCCAAGGCCAATGCGCAGCAGAAGGCGCTACTGAGCAAACTGGCACCGGAGCAGGTCAAGTCGACCGAACTTGCCGGTGAGCCGATCGAACAGATCCTCAGCCATGCCCCGGGTAACAACCAGGCCATTGGCGGCCTGAAGGTGATGACTGCCAACGGCTGGTTCGCAGCGCGGCCGTCGGGTACCGAGGACATCTACAAGATCTACGCCGAAAGCTTTGTTAGCGAAGCGCACCTGCAACGCCTGGTGGCTGAAGCCCAGGCGCTGGTGGATGCGGCTATCGCTTGATGGCGTGAAAAACATCGCGGGGCAAGCCCGCTCCCACAGGGTGAATCAATACCC
>JBOICD010000055.1:0-11961 GCA_050739855.1 Pseudomonas sp. | reverse complement strand
CCTTCCCGGCACAGTATTCGAAGGCCATGTGCGCAGCATCGGCTATGGCGTCAGTACCGGCCAGAGCACGCCAGCCGGGACCTTGCCCACAGTACAGAACAGCCGTGACTGGCTGCGCCCGGCCCAACGCTTCCCCGTGATCATCGAGCTTGCGCCCGGCCAGTTGACCGACATCAGTGGCATCCGTGTCGGTGGCCAGGCCGAGGTCATGGCGTTCCCCAGCGAAGGCAACCCGCTGAACCTGCTCGGCCGGCTGTTCCTGCGCGTAATGAGCTGGATGTCGTATGCCTACTGAGCAACAAGTCCGTGCCAGGCGAGCCCTGCGCCTGGCCACTGGCACTGCGCTGTGCCTGGCCGCGAGCTTCGGCCTGGCCCTGCCGATCCCTTTCATCGCACCGATGCTGGCGCTGACGATGCTGGCGGCGATGAATCGACCACTGCCGTTCAAGGCCAGCCTGGGCCTGGCGGTGGTGCTGATGGTGACCACCGGCAGCGGCTTGCTGCTGATACCGCTGTTGCACCACTACCCGGCAACCGGCGTGATGCTGGTCGGCCTGTGCCTGTTTCTGGTCTTCCGCTATGGCATGAGTGGCGGCAACTCGCTGGTCGCCACCTTCATGGTGGTTGGTTTGACGATGATCAGCGCGGCCGGCGCGACCGATTTTGACCTGGCACTGCAGGTGATCGTATCGCTGGTCAAGGGCCTGCTCCTGGCCGTCACGGTGGTGTCCATCAGCCACTGGCTGCTCCCTGACCCGATCGGCACCCAGCCGCCCACCCCCACACCTGCCCTGTCGGCCGATGAAATCAGCTGGCTGGCATTGCGCGCCGCGCTGGTGGTGATGCCCGCCTTCCTGTTGGCACTGATCGATCCGGCCAGCTACATGCCGATCATCATGAAGTCGGTCAACCTCGGCCAGCAGAGCACCGCTACCAGTGCGCGCACTGCCGGGCGGGAACTGCTCGGCTCGACCCTGCTCGGCGGCCTGATGGCGATTCTCTTCTGGTTCGCCCTGGGCCTGTTCGTCAACCTGTGGATGTTCTTCCTGTGGATGCTGCTGTTCGGGCTGGTGCTGGCCCGAAAGCTCTACGGACTGAGCCCGGGCAACTACAAGCCGGGCTTCTGGCTCAACAGCCTGACGACCATGATCATTCTGCTCGGCCAGTCGGTGCAGGACAGCGCCGCCGGCAAGGATGTCTACACCGCCTTCGCCATCCGCATGGGGCTGTTCATTCTGGTCACCCTGTATGCCTGTGCGATGGTTTATCTGCTCGATAAGCGCCGGCAACGTCGAAATGCTTCCAACCCAACCGCTGAAGAGGGTCACCCATGCTGATCAATTTTCTGGTAGGCCTACCGGTGATCGTGCTCTGTGTTGTGTTGCAGGCGTTGTTTCTAGCCCTGTGCGCGCGTCGCTATGTGTCGCTGCGACGCAAGATGACCCTGAGCCCCTCCTGGAGCGATGACGTGCGCTTGCTGTCGATGGTCATGGTGGTGATGCTCATCGGCAACTATGTGCAAATGGCACTGTGGGCCCTGCTGTTCCTGCTGCTGGGTGAATTCGAGGACTTCATCACCGCGCTGTACTTTTCCGGAGTGACCTTCGCCACCCTGGGCTATGGCGATGTGGTCCTGAGCCAACAATGGCGTCTGCTCAGTCCACTGGAGGCGGCCAATGGCATTCTCATGTTCGGCGTTTCCACCGCAATCATGACCGCTGCCGTAATGGACATCATCAAACAGCACGCGTCTGGCAAGCATGCAAAACGGTAAAGGCAGCGTTCAATAAATAGTTTGAAACACTGAAAAGTAAACCATACCGAATAAGGCAATCGCTCCTGCCCCCGGAATGCAAGCGTCTTTGCAGGCGTTTGGCCCTGGACCCTTCACCCCGGAATTAGCGGCTGCCCCCCAGAATCGGCTTCGCGGCGTTTTTTGATAATTACACTAACTTAGTACACAAACCTAAAATTAAGGAATTGCAAGCAACTGGCAGCTTTGGGTTGTGGATTGCAGCCCTTCGCGATAGGCACAACTCGGCCAAAAGCGGACGTCAGCAAGGTGCCTAATAGACATGGGCTTTCGCTATACCGGTAAAAAAACCAAGTGTGAGCATTAGGCAGAGTTCGAGCGTGGCGTTTTCTGAGGCGAAATCCAATATGGCATCGCGATCAGCTTCAGAGACTGGCAAGAGCCCATCCTCTAATGTCACACCTTGTCGTTTGCGGTTTGGGATGCTGAGGTCGGTTGTGGTTCCGCTGATCGTTCGTTCGAATCCCACACGGTCGCCGGACGGTCGACGCCTAATCACCGTCCATTGCATACACGCGGCGCAATGACTCAATGAACCGCCGGTGCTTGGTACCAACAAGCCGGCGAAGCTGTCCGCCGTGATTAGCTGAGATCCCCTAAGTCAACTGCCAGAACTACGGCTGTTACACCACTCCCCGGGACACGATCTGCTCACTAACACATCTGAGTAATTCATCTCGGCAGGTCAAGGTAGAGCTGGCGCAAAAACGCGTGTAATGGCTCACCCATGATGTCGCTGTGATCCTTTATCAACGAGGCATCGGTGACGACGTTCCACACAGGGGCGTTTGGCTCGCCGCGCTGGTGTTTGATGAAGGCGCCGCCGCAGTACTGCCACGTCCAACCTTTCGAGAGCACCATGTGGTGTCTCGTGAGGAGAATGCTCCATGCTGCGTGGCGCTGACGTTCGGCAAGGGCGTTCGTGCGTATTCGGCTCAGGCGCGCAGGCTCACTCTCAGATCCGGGCAGCGCGTTTTTCCAATTGTGGCACTGGCCGATCTGCACATCCCGACGCCTTGTCAATAGATGTGTTTGGTATGAAGCCATGAACCCCGGAGTGCGTCTTGCAGCACTTGCCTGCTCGTCCGACACGAAAGGTACTTGGAAGATCGTATTGAAGAAGCGGCCGACTGGAAATACCTGGCGGGTGGCGAGGTCCGCGGTTGAGGTCACCAGGATGAGCACTGGTGGTTTGTATCTTGGCAATCTCCTGCCCAGCCGCTGGGCGACATCGTGAATCGGCTGATACCGGCTCGCCTCGAACGCCGGATTCACTAGCACCACCATATCCGCAGCCTGTGTCAGCCGAGCCTGGTGCCACGCACTTTCCGTCTCCGTGAGGCTGAAACTCGAGTCGCGGTCCAGCGGGCTGGCAAGAAGTTCAAAGATGGACGGCGACAAGGCGGAATATACGATCCAGGCACCGAAACTGTGTCCGATCACCACGGTGCGCAAGGGTGGACGATCCGGACTCCCTGAGTTGGCGCGCTCTCGCAGTGTTCGGATGCGGGCGAAGAGTTCGCGGGAGGCCCCTTCGGATACGTGCAAGGCGGCGTTCTTACGCGTCCAGAACGAGAGGTAAACCAGCGGATTTTTGGGCGAGAGCCTCCCCGCACCGCGCCAACCCACGTAGATTCCTACGACGCTGTGCTTCTTCTCGCCACCTGCAGGGCGATCCTGCTCATTGAGGAACGCCGCGTCTGCCAACATTTGCCTGAATCGCATTACGTCGCGATCATCGTATTCGGCCGAATGCTTCCACCCGTGAACGAAGACCAGCAGCAAGACTCGCTCGTGGGCTGCGAGGCGTTGATGGATATCCCCTATGGCCCGTTCAATCTGCTGGTGTGCGTATTTCGTTTCCTCGCCGTCCGGATACAGCCAGCCCTGATCATCAAATTCGACGAAATGGAGCCTGTACGGCGGGTTCATCGAAACCTCGGGGGTGCGGTTTGCGCAGCGCGCATCCGTGGTCGACGCGACGACGCCACACTCAAGGCTATCCAAGCCTTCGGCGTGTTTATGGGGCGACGGCGCTGAGCAGGTCGTCAGTATCGGAATGAGCAAGACGATACCGAGGCGAAGTAGCAGCTGTGCGCGCATGAGCAATCCTCCGGTATGCGGGAAGCGACTGGCCGATCGGCCGCGCCTCGACCAGCCCCCGGCAAATGGTCGACGTGGTGCTCCCTCAGCCCAGGACTTCCATCTGGACGCTTTTGCGGATCCAGCCCAGAGAACACTCTTCCCCGACCGGACGGTGGGAACAGTCGGTATGCTCACCGTCCGCCGGGTACATCACGCCAAGCCATTCGCCGCGCTGTTCGCATCGATACACAAAGCGCCCCGGAGCGAGTCTGGTCTTGGGGGGGCGGTTCCCTTCGGGGGCGGCATACACCTCGGCGGCTTGCACCAGCAAGCGCGCCTCCGTTTCGCAACTTGCCCTGTCCGGCAGCGAGGCAATCCTTTCCTCTGCAAATCTGGACCCCGCACACCCCACCATCAGCGCAGCAACGACTGCGACGTGCATGGCCCACATGTCAGTGATCAGTCTGGTTGGCCATGAGGATGAAGACGCCATCTTGCGCTGCGAGAAATCCCGCGCCGGTTTTCTCGTAGCGGGTGATATTCACCGACTGCTGCACATTGCCTCCGATCGCAAGCACATGATCCGGCCTGACACTGACAATGATGTCGGAATGGCTCTTGAACGAATCACCTGCTGCCGCATCGTCAAAGTCCCGCGACGTTTCCCGCCATTTGCCGACGATATCGCCGATCTCTGGCTGCTTCTCGTGCAACCGGAATCCCCAGAAAGGGGCGCTGTTGTCGGCTGCCTTGCGTTTTGTAATCGACGCATGCATGTATTTGGAATGAGATGGAGCGAATTTGAATCCGCTGTACTTCGGAACTTTTTTGCCGGCATTTCGCACCATGAAGGAAATGGCCGCAGCGGACCAGGGCGTGTCTCGATCCTTGCCATCGAGCTCGAGACCAATCGCTTGCCACATTTCACCGACGAACTTGAAAAACGGATCGTGGTGCTCCAGGCCAAGTCCTCTTTCGAAGCGCAGCCACTCCTTGATGACCTCGGCCACAAGGGCCTCCCGTGCCGTGGAAACCGGCTCACGCAGGCTCAACCTGCCTTCGATCTCGCCTTTCACCACGCCTTCTTTGGTGGCGCCGTTTACCTGCGCCTTGACTCTCACCCAGCCAGGCTGGTCAGCAGGGCCTCGCTCATCGATGGACTGCCCAAGGTGAAGTATTCCGATTCGGTTGCCTGGATTTACTACCGGTTCGGAACGAAAGTTCAGTGCTTCAAGATCGACAATTCTTGCGGACATGTTGGCTCTCCACTTTGTCTCGTCTTTCCCGCACAAACACCGGCGGCATTTGCCCGGCGACAGGATTTGGCGAAATGCGTGTTGAATCGACACCGCTCGCGTGGCGACTCGCGCGCGTTCATTACGATGCTTGTGCTCTACCCCCTCTCGGAACATCTGCGGCGTATAGGCCCGGACGATAGATGTACAAGGCACGGATCGCTCCCTTCGCCGGTAATCAGGTTTCGCTGACCGACCGAACCAGGAACCAGTGCTCGACGCTCGAGCACTCCTTGCCAAACGAGGCCCGCTACAGCGGCTTCAATGTTGACGTGGGGCAACTGGCCTCGGCGGACTAAATCAAGACGGATCTTCCAGCGATCAAGTGCCGGAGAAGTACAAGCAACCGCAATGCCAACACCGGCTCAACCCGGCGAGCCAGGAAGTACCGAGGTGTAGAGCGCGGCGATGGCGTCGGCGGGGTAAAGTTGAGGGCACGTCTTCAACCCACTGGGTCAGCGCTGACCCACCGCAGCACTCTCCCTTTCCCGCATCACGGGCTATACCTAATCCCATGCTTTGGACGATCCGCGAATGTGATCGAGTTTTCACGGACTACGCTATCGCGGTCGTGCGAGTCAGGACCCGGATAGGGACCTCAGGAGGTCACATGGAGCAAGCTGCTTGGCCAGAAAGTCGAGGAGAACACAAGGCCGGTTCTAGCCGCTGCGTTTTCAAAGAGATCCTGGCGAAGACGTCATGACAGATCCAGCTAATGGCGACGCTGTCGTGACTGACTGGAAGCACGGCATGATCGGACAGGCTCCCCGGTTCCAGGCGGTGATGAGTTTGCTGCCAAAATTTGCAAACTGGGATGCACCGGTCCTGATTGAAGGCGAGACCGGCACTGGAAAAGAGCTTGTGGCGCGTGCGATCCATTACGGAGGGCGGCGAAGAGCGAAACCATTCGTTCCGGTAAACTGTGGTGCGATACCCGAGAGCCTGATTGAAAACGAGCTGTTTGGTCACTCCCGCGGTGCCTTCACCGATGCCGGTACCACAGGGCTCGGACTGCTTCGGCTGGCAGATCAGGGCACCTTGTTTCTTGACGAGATAGATGCGTTACCAGGGCGTGGCCAGGTGGCTCTGCTACGTTTCCTCCAGGATGGCCAGTACCGACCGCTCGGTGCCCAGCGCGAGGAAACGGCGGACGTCCGGGTTATTGTCGCCTCGAATCGAAAGCTGGAATCACTGGTCGAGGCCGGTGGATTTCGGGCGGACTTGCTGTTTCGCCTTCGCGTACTGTCACTTGAACTGCCGCCGTTGCGCGAACGCCTGGGTGATCCCTTGCTGCTCGCAAATCACTTTCTGCGGGAGTTCGCACTGCGCTATGGAGATACCCTGCCTCCAGAAAGCAACTGCCTGGATTCCCGGGCGCATGCTTGGTTCGACTCCTATTCGTGGCCAGGTAATGTCCGCGAATTGGAGAACCTGATCCACCGCGAATTTCTCCTGTCGGAGGGGTGTGAGCTCAGCATCCCGGGGCCAACCGCTTCAATGGCTGCTCGCTCGGATCCTGGCCTGATTCTGGCCATCCCCACCAATGCTGTACCAACCTATGCGTCCGCCCGCTTGCAAGTGCTCGATGCATTCGACCGGAAATACCTGGAGGACCTTCTGCGCCATACACGCGGTAATGTCACACAGGCTGCTCGTCTTGCCGGCAAAGAACGAAGTGCTCTCGGGAAGCTGTTGAAAAAACACCATATCGACTGCTCAAGATTTCGAAGTCGATAGATCCTTCCTTGCGCACGTTCATGCGTTGGCATGTGGCTCACTGGCTAATCGACGCGTGACGATTCGAGTCCATCGATTGGGTAGTAACTGACCCAGTGAGGTTGCGTTTGCGTCATCTCTGCCGCCTCACATGCCACATTGCCGCCCTGTGCATCCCGATCTTTCCGGGCTTGCCCGACGGGCCGGGAGTGGCACAGGGCTTGCTTTATGCCTTGCCGACACCGGACCGCTGGAAGTCCCACCGTGATTTCGTCTGCCGAGAGCATTGCTGCCGATATTCAACGCTACTGCTCACTGCATTCCGATGCAGCTGACACCGTGGACGGAATTGTCTGGTGGCTCCTGCAGCAACGTTTCCAGGATGCCCGTGCCGAAATTGAAGTCGTAATCGCAGACCTGGTCAGGCAAGGCGTGTTGGAGCGTCGCGAGCTGGCCGACGGTACCGTTTTGTACCTCTGCCGATCACCAGAAGCCTGACTTCAGGCGAAAGGTGACCGGCGACAGTGGCGCCAATCCAGTCAAGATCGCCAACCTGTTGGCGCGTGAACGCGACCTGGTCGAGTCCGCCGAGCCCGACATGATCAACCGTTTCCACAGTTAGCAACGCCCTTCGGACTCACTGTTCAGACGCCAGTGGCACCTCGACGCGGATGATGGGACGATCATGAAGCGATTCTGAAGGTGCGAGCCCGGAGGCCGTACTGCGTGCAAGCTACTGAATTTAAAAGCTTTCCCGCGACAGGGCATTTTGAAGATTTGGTTCAGATTACTGATGTCAGCGTCTGCGGCGCAGGTAGCTTTCCAGCGGGTCTTTGCTCAACCCTTCCTGGGCTTGGGCCACCGAGTCGATGAACAGCGAAAACAGCTCCGACTGTTTGGCGATATCAAGCTTGGCGTAGAGGTGCTTGCGGTGGGTCTTGACCGTGTCTTCGCTGATACCAAGGCGTTCGGCGAGTGAGCGGATGGAATGACCGCGGAGCATGTATTGAGCGACCAGGCACTCACGCTCGGTCAACAAGGAGGAGCCGAACTTGGTAAGCGCTGCGTTGATCTGCCGGCCAAGCGCGCTTTCAAAGCGGCCGCCGAGCGAATCTGCGTCAAGATCGCCCCAATGCCGGCGTACTACGGCCAGTACCCAGGGGGCAATGCGCTTGAGTTCGTCGACCTGTTGCCGGCTCAGGCGGCAGGTACTGGCCAAGGCGACTGCGATCGTCAGTTTCGGCCCGAGCGGCACGATGTAGTTGAGTTCGTCTTCAAGACGCGCATGCTGGTAGAACGACAAGTAATATTCACTACGCTTGAAGTGGTCCGGTGCTACATCGCTCAGCCGGTAACAGCCTGGCGCGATGCCCTCCATGCTGGCCCGGTAGAACGGGCACAACAGGTAGAAGCCCTCAAGGTACTTGCGCACATTGCCTTCTGGCATCCATGGCCCCTCCTCGTCCCGCTCGAACAATGCCGAAGGCAAACCTTCATGGGGAAACAGGAACACGGTGATGGCATGGGCGGGCGCCAGGGAGTTGAGCGCGGCGAACAGCGACTCGACGAACCCCGACGTGCCGATGCAATCGACCACATGAGCCATCTGCTGGAACCACTCTTCGGATTGAAGCCGGTTATTGCCCATCTTGCGACTCACCTCCTGCATCGGGGATGCCGAGGTAATACAGCATCGGCGCTGAAGCATTGTTCCATTGCCGGGATGGGCTCACCATCACCCTTTATCGCCTCACCGTGCAGCCCAGGCGTTGAAGCGTTGTTCCAGCTCTTCACTGTGGTCGACCCAGAACGCTGCATCCACCAGTTGCGCGTCGGCGAGGTTGGCAGGAGCGGTGGGTAGCTGATGCTGGATATCGGCAGGCAATTGAGCGAGCGCTTCAGTGCGCACGGGGCCATAAGGAATCTGGCTGGAAAAGGCTTTTTGCGATTCGGCTTGACTTGCGAAGGTGATGAATTTCTCCGCCAGAGCCTTGTTCCCGGACCCGCGCACGATTGCCCAGTGGTCAGGGTCATACAGGCTGCCCTGCCAGACAATGCCAAGCTTGGAGCCATCCTTCTGAGCCGATGCAATGCGACCGTTGTAGGCTGCAGACATCACCACGTCGCCGGCAACCAGCCATTGCGGAGGTTGCGCGCCGGCCTCCCACCACTGAATGTTCTGCTTGATCTCATCGAGCTTGCGGAACGCCCGGTTCACCCCTTCAGGAGTGCCTAACACCTTGTAGAGATCCTCGCGGGAGACGCCGTCAGCGAGCAAGGCCACCTCCAGCGTGTACTTGGCACCTTTGCGCAGACCGCGCTTACCCGGAAAGCGCTGGGTATCCCAGAAGTCAGCCCATGACGCAGGCCCAGTACTGAGCTTCTGGGTGTTGTAGGCAATTACCATGGACCACACATAGCTGGCGACACCGCATTCACTCACGGTACCGGGCAGGTAGTTGGCCTGATCGCCAAGCAGCGCCGGATCGATCCGTTCGAACAGTCCCTCCTCACAACCGCGAATGAGTTCAGGACTTTCTACCTCTACCACGTCCCAGGACACATGGCCGACGTCGACCATGGCTTTGATCTTTGAAAGTTCGCCATTGTATTCGCCAGCCACCACCTTCCCTGCCCCGCTCTTTTCAAAGGGCTGGAAATAGGCCGCCTGCTGTGCGGCCTTGGTAGCACCACCAAAAGAGATGACCGTCAGACTGGACGTGCTGGAAAGCGCAGGAAGACTGACAGCGGTAAGCACTGCAAAGCTGAGCGACACGGTGAAAGTACGCATGAAAACGCCCTCACGACTTATGGTTGTGTGTGTTTGTTGTTATTGAGGCACCGGGGTGGCGCCAGGTTTTAACGCAGCTGGAACCAGGTGGTTTTCAGTTGTGTGTACTTGTCGAACGAGTGCAACGAAAGATCGCGGCCGAACCCGGACTGCTTGCCCCCGCCGAACGGAACGGCAGTATCGAGTGCGTCCATGGTATTGACCGAGACGGTGCCGGCCTTCAGCGCCTTGGCTACGCGGTGGGCGCGATTGAGATCGTCACTCCATACCGAAGCGGCCAGGCCATAGATGCTGTCATTGGCAAGCTGCACTGCCTCCTCTTCGCTATCGAAGGCGCTGATGGCAAGCACGGGGCCGAAGATTTCATCACGTGCAAGGCGGCTGTCGCTCTTCACGTTGCCGAAAATGGTTGGCTGGATGAAGTTGGAGGAACCATTGAAGGTCAGTTGCTCGCCACCACTCAGCAGTTTCGCGCCCTCCTCACTCGCCTGGCCGATCGCACGCATGATGCGCGCGGTCTGCTCGCTATCGACGATCGCCCCTGCGGTGCTGGCTGGATTGAGAGGATCACCCGGGATCCAGGCTTGCGCCTTGGCGATCACCCGCTCGATGAACTCGTCATGGATAGAGCGCTGCACGTACAGCCGGGAGTTGGCCGAACACACCTCGCCCTGGTTGAAGAAGATGCCGAACGCCGCTTTTTCCGCAGCCAGATCGAGATCCTGGCAGTCGGCAAACACAAGGTTCGGGCTTTTGCCGCCGCACTCCAGCCAGACCTGCTTGAGGTTCGACTGGGCAGAGTACTGCATGAAGTATTTGCCCACCTGGGTCGATCCGGTAAACACCAGGCAATCGACGTCCGGATGAAGTCCCAGGGCCTTGCCGGCGCTCTCGCCCAGCCCCGGCACTACGTTCAGCACGCCTTCCGGAATACCGGCCTCCAGCGCGAGCTGGCCCAGCCGCAAGGCAGAGAACGGTGACTGCTCAGCGGGTTTCAATACCACGCTGTTACCTGCGGCCAGCGCCGGGGCGAGTTTCCAGGCCGCCATGTCCAGCGGGAAGTTCCACGGCACGACTGCGGCGATGACCCCCAATGCTTCGCGGGTGATGGTTGCCAAGGCATTGGCTGGCGTTGGCGCGACCTGGTCGTAGACCTTGTCCAGCGCCTCGCCGTACCAGGCGAACACCCCGGCCGCCCCCGGAACGTCGATGTTGTAGGCATCCATGACTGGCTTGCCCATGTTCAGGGAATCCAGCAGGGCCAGCTCTTCGCGGTGTTCCAGCAGCAGTTCGGCAAGCCTGAGCAGGATCTTCTTGCGCTGCGCAGGTGCCATGCGCACCCACGGACCTTCGTTGAATGCACGACGTGCAGTGCGCACGGCCAGATCGACCTCGGCCTCACCGCAGGCCGCGACGCGAGCGAGCAGCTGATTGGTGGCGGGGTTGATCGCATCGAAGGTCGCCCCCGAGGATGGCTTCACCTGATGACCACCAATAAGGGCGGTATCGATGAATGTTTGGCGCTTGGCCCGCTGCTGCCAGAAGTTAAGGTCGAACACGCTGCACTCCCACATCGACCGTGGACACGGTCTGTTGTTATTCATGTGGTCGATGGTGCGCCACTATCGGAGCAAGGCAAATTAGTAAAAATGTTCTCCAGTCATACGAAAAAGCTCTGCAGTCCGGCGCCTTGCCAGATCGAAAATCGGCGGGGTGATGTCACCAAAACGGGTGATTTCGGGGGCGCCGGGAGTGTGGGAGCATTTCTCCAACCCCGGCGCCCAGGACAGGCGCCAGTTTGCGCACTGGATCAGCGCGGCCTTCCCCTCTCACGTGCTTATCAAGAAAGAGAACAGAGCCATGAATGCACCCTTTGCCCCGCAACGCGACACCCAGGACTATCAGAAATCCGACGCCGCCCACCATATCCATGCGTTTCTCGATCAGAAGGCACTGAATGCCGAAGGGCCACGGGTGATGGTCCGCGGTGAGCGCCTGAACCTGTGGGACAACGACGGCAACCGTTACCTGGATGGCATGTCCGGCCTGTGGTGCACCCAGCTCGGCTACGGCCGCAGGGACCTGACCGCTGCCGCCACCGCGCAGATGGATCAACTGTCGTACTACAACATGTTCTTCCACACCACCCACCCGGCGGTGATCGAGCTTTCCGAGCTGCTCTTCAGCCTGCTGCCGGGACACTACAGCCACGCGATCTACACCAACTCCGGCTCCGAGGCCAACGAGGTGCTGATCCGCAC